>JAIEQN010000674.1 GCA_019747685.1 Gemmataceae bacterium | reverse complement strand
GGTGTGGCACGGGCCGCGGTTCCTGGAGCACCCGAAGGCCGACGCCGGGAGCGTCGAGGGGAACCCGGTCCACGAGGAGAACACGCGGATCGCCCGGATGGCCGGGTGCGACTTCATCGTGAACGTGTGCATCGACGGCAAGCGGCGGGTGACGTGGGCGGGGGCGGGGGACATGATCCGGGCCTGGGAGGAGGGCGTCGGCTTCTGCCGGCGGGTGGTCCGGGCCGGGGTGCCGGCGGCCTGTGACGTGGTGGTCACGAGCTGCGCGGGCTACCCGCTGGACACGACCTGGTATCAGGCGGTGAAGGGGCTGACCGGGGCCCTACCGATCGTCAAGAAGGGCGGGACGGTCGTGCTGGCGGCGAGCCTGACGGAGGGGCTGGGCAGCCCGGAGTTCCGGGAGGTGCTCGACCGGTACGAGGCGTCCGGCGGGTACGACAAGCCGGCCGAGAGCGACACCTGCGAGATGGACGAGTGGCAGTTGGTGATGCTGAAGAAGGTGCTGGCCCATTGCCGGGTGAAGGTGGTGACGGGGGGCCTGCCGGCCGATGTCCTCCGCCGCTGCCGGGTGGAGCCGGCCGCGAGCGTGGAGGCGGCGGTGGCCGAGGCGCTGGCCGGGTACGGCCCGGCGGCGACCCTCGCGGTCATCCCGAAGGGGCCGTATGTGGAGCCGTATGTGATGGGGGCGTAGAATCCGGGCGGATGGCGATCGCCCATGAAACAGGTCCGCATCCGCGACCTCCAGCCGATGCCGTACCCGGCCCACGCCGCCCCCGGCCGGGGGCGCGGCGGCTCACGGACGACGAACTGTTAACATCCGTTCGGGCCCCGAGGAACGGGGACTACCTGACGGAGAACACCCGGACCGGGCAGCTCGTGGACGGGAGCGGCCGTGCCCGCGAGCTGTTGCGACGGGCGGCCGACCCGAACAGCACGATCGACCCGGACGCGACCGTCCCGGTCTTGGAGTACACCCCGGACCTGTCGATGTTCCCGGACCTGGAGTGACCAATGTCGATCCCGTCGTCCGCCCCGGCCGAGGCGGTCCACCGGCTCCTGTTCCAGGCCCTCGTGCAGATGCGGGCGGCCGGCGCGGAGCGGGGCGACAAGGTCGTCTACCACCTGGCCGACCTGTTCCACCGGGTCGTCCTGGAGATGGAGCGGGCGGCCCGCGGCGAGCAGTCCTACGACGAGGTTCTGCGGCTCGCCGAGGACGAGGCCCGGGACCGCGGTCTGGCCGGCTGGCTGGCCAGCACCACCCGGCTGATCGAGTCGGCCAAGGCGACAGTACCATAACCCGCGCTTGTCGCCCCAACGTGGCGGCCGGGAGACGACAACCGAGATGGTACAACGCTACCGGTCAGCTCAGGATGGTGCGACGGGTTACTGGTGCCGGGTGAACCATGTCGAAGCTCACGAAGGCGAGGGTCGGGGACCTGCTGAGGAAGCTGTTCGAGGTGCTTCTGGGACACCCGCAAGGATTGCCAGCCAAACAGGCGCTCGACCTGCTCGCGGCGAGGGTAGAGTTCACGCCTTACGAACTGGAACTGACCAGGGAGGGGCGGCCACGGTACGTCAAGCGGCTGTACTACTCGTCCGTAAACCTCGCCCGAGCGGGCTGGCTGGCCAAGCGGGGCCGGGCGGCGTGGGTCGTGACCGAGAGAGGTAAGCAAGCCTACGCGAACTTCGTCGACCCGCTTCAGTTCTACCAGGAGGCCGAACACGGGCGTTACTCGGCGAAGTACGGCGGCGCGTCCCAGGTCGCCACGAAGAAGGCTCGGGACGAGATCAAGTCCTACCTCCAGAGCCGCGACCCCTACGACTTCCAGGATTTGGTCGCCGACCTGCTCCAGGCGATGGGCTACCACATCGCCTGGAAGGCCAAGAGGGGGAAGGACGGGGGAACCGACATCATCGCCTGGAGCGACCCGCTTGGCGTCCGCCCGCCGCGGATCAGGGTCCAGGTCAAATGCCAAGGGCCGAAAGTCGATGTCACCGACCTGCGGCAGTTCTTGGCCGTTCTCGGCGACGGCGAGGCGGGATTGTACGTCGCAACGACCAGCTTCACCAAGGACGCTGAGGACGCGGCCCGGACGGACCTGCGGCGGAGCGTGTCGCTCGTCAACGTCGATCGGCTCATCGATCTGTGGGTCGAGTACTACCCGAAGCTGGACGACGCGGCCCGCCGGCGGTTCCCGCTCCAGCCGATCTACTTCCTCGCCCCGGGTAACTGACCGGCCGGGCCGGTCGCTCAAGCCGGGATTTGTTCGGCCGCGGCCGGGTTCGTCAGGCCGCAAACCGATTCGTCAGCCGCGGGGGGTGTGTCCCGCCTGGAACCATCCGCCCCGGCCCGGTGTCTTTACCCGGTCCCGGCGGGGTGCGACACTGGGGGGTGGGGTCGCGTCGCCCGCCGCCGAAGGACCACCCGCCGATGGCCACCGTCACCTGCCCGTCCTGCGGCCTCCCCCGGGCCCCCGACCTGATCGACGCGGCCGCCTGCCCGGTCTGCGGGACCGTCGGGTCGGTGCCGGCGGCGGTCGAAGTCCCGCCGGACCCGGCGGGCGCGAGCCCGATGCCCGCCGCCGGCGTAGCTGAAACAGGGGGCTTACGCCCCCCGCCCGCCGAAGCCCGGAGCCGACCCGTTGCCGGGCCGGTGTTCGGGTTCGCCGCCGGGCTGGCGGTCGGGGTCGGCGGGGTCCTCGGCTGGCAGAACCTGCCAGCGACCGGCGTGGGGACCGTGGCGCCGGGCGAGGTCCCGGCCGCGAACCCCGAAGCCGAGTCCGGGGGTTCACGCCCCCGGTTCGCCGTCGCCCCGATGCCGCGGGAGGTGGTCGTCCGGGCCGCCCCGCCGGTCAAGCCGCCGGGGGACGTAAGCCCCCCGCTCGCCGGGAGCGATGACCCGATCGCCGAAGCCGATCCGCCCCCGGGGCCGGTCGCCAAGCCCGACCCGGGCCGGCCGGCCGCCCTCACCCTCGACAACCCCGACGGCACCTCGAACCCGTACGTCCGCCCGGGGAGCACCCTCGTCCTCCGCGGCCGGGTCAAGAAGCTGGTGGTCGGCGGCCTGGACGGCGGGGCCGTCCTCGACTGCTCCGAACTCGACGCCGCCGAGGTGGTGGTGTCCGGCCCGGTCGGCGGCGGGTCGCGGCTGACGGTCCGGGCGCCGAACGGCCGGGTGACGGTGCCGGCCCGGATCGACGGCCGTGCGGCGGTCGGCGGCGGGGCGGCGGTCGAGGTGGTGGCGAAGGAAGTCGGGCTGCACGGCCGGGTCGACGGGGCCGGCACCCGGGTGGCGGTCCGGCTGACTGACGGGGGGACGCTGACGTTCGCCGAGGTCGACGGGCCGGCCCGGCTGGAGTACGCCGCCGACCGGCCCGGCGGCCCGGAGCCGCGGGTGATCGCCGGCCGGGTCGGGGCCGGTGCGGTGGTGCGGAAGGTGGAGTGAGTTCGGTGAGCGGGAGCGTGAGCGACCGGAGGTTACCTCCGGTCGCTCACGGCTCGCTGAACGTGTCAGTCACTTCCGGGGCGGGGCCAGCAGGTCGTCCGACTTGTCCGGGTGGGCCTGGCAGTACCGGGCCACCCCGGCGAAGAAGAACAGCAACTGCTCGCACCCCTGCTCGGCCAGCCGCGGGGCCGCCGACCCCATCAGCCGCAGCACCAGGTTGGCGGCCCGGCTGTCGGTCTGGAGGTACGCCTGCACCGCCGGCCGGAGGGTCGCCGTCCCGTCCCCGTGGGCCTTGCCCGGGTGGAACAACACCACCACCGCCTTGACCGGGACCATCGGGGCGGCGGCCGACGCCTTCGCCTTCCCGGTCGCGTACCACACCCGCCCGTCCGGGAACCGCCCGACCGTCTGCCAGACCAGCTCGCTCCCGTCGGGGTCGGACCAGGCGAACCGGCCGCCACCCCGGTCGGAAATATCCACCACCGGCACCTTCAGCCGCTTCCAGGCCAGGGCCGCCCGGTCCGGGTGGTCGAGCAGCCAGTCGTACACCGCCGGGGTGCAGAGCACCTCGTCCGACACCCCCCGGGTGCTCAGGGTGGGTTTGCGGACGACGGCCAGGACGGCGTCCCGGAAGGCCGGGTCGACCACCTCGCTCAGGTTCACCCGGGCCGGCCCGGCGGTCATCGGCAGGGCCATCGGGGCGGGCATGGCGTCGCCCCCGTCGGCCGCCCCGGCGGCCAGGGCGGCGGCGAGCAGGGCGGCCAACGAGCTGCCGGTCCCGGGCATGGGGGTGCCTCGTCCGTGGCGGGCGGGGGAACGTCCGGGAGATGGATCGACCGGCCGGGCGGGGGAGGGTGAGGGATTCCCGGGGTTGCCGGGGGTTGCCCTTGCCCCGGCCGCCGGGGTCGGGCTAGAGTCCCGTGCTTGCCAGGAGGGCGGGGCGATGCGGAAGTGGGTCGTCCGGATCGGTCTCGGTGTCGCCGTGGCCGTGGTCGCCGCCGGGGCGTGGGCCTGGGCGAATCGGGCCGGCCTGGAGGTGAAGTACGCCGCCTACCGGCTCAGGTCCGCAACCACCGACGACGACCGGGCGACCTGGGGCGGCCGGCTCGCCGCGACCGACGCCGGGCGGGAGGTGCTGGTCGGCCTCGTCCCGGCCGGTGAAGCTCCGACCCGGGCCGCCGCCCTGGCCGCGCTCGATCGCTACCTCGCCGAGCAACCCGACGGCGACCCCGCCGCCGGCTCAGTCTGTGACGGCCTCCTGGACACCTTCCCCTCCTGCGACGACGCCGGCAAGGTCGCCGTCCTCGACCTCCTCCCGGCCGTCCTCAAGCGGGTCGGGGCGTGGCAGTCGGCGAAGTGCCGGGCGGTGGTCGCCGCCGGGTTAGCCATGCCGGCCGTCGAATGCCGGCTGGCCGCGGTCCGGGCGGCCCTCCACCCGGCCGTCGGGATGCGGGCCGATCTCCTGCCGCTACTCAGCGCCCCCGAGCCGGAGGTCCGCCGGGCCGCCCTGTTCGCCGTCGGCCCGGCGTCCGACGACCCGCCGGTGATCGACGACGAGGAGCTGTGCCGGTGGCTGCACGACCCGGACGACGGCGTCCGCCGGGTCTGCCTGGACGCACTGGTCAGCCGGGGGCGGACGGACGGGGAGATCGCCCACGGCCGGCGGCTGGCCGACCCGCTCGCCGCCGAGCGGCTGAAGCTGCTGGCCGACCTGCGGTACGACGACGAGGTGCCGGACCCGGAGCCGTGGCTCGAACGGCTGTCCCGGGACGCCGACCCCGGGGTGCGGGCCGGGGCCGCCCGGGTGATGGTCGAGGTGGCGGCCGACCGCGGCCGCGAGGTCCCGGGCTGGGTCAGGCGGCTGGCCGACGCCGACCCCGAGCCGGCGGTGCGGCGGGTCGCCGAGCACTACCGGTCACGGGCGGTCGGCCGCCGGGATGCGGGGGTCCGACCGTCCGGCGGGCCGTAAGGGGGAGGTTGTTCGGTCGTTCGGGCGGGCCACACTTCTCAAGGCGGGCCGGAAAAAATCGGCAAAATCCGTCCGGAGCACGGGAAATGCTCCTTGACGGTCCATCTTACCCGGTTTTACAGTGAATCAGGTTCGGAAGGGCGTAGACGGTCCGCGCAGGAACGCGCGGACGCGAGCCCGGCCCCGGACGGGCAGAACTCAAGCGTCCGGGCCGCGGCGGAGCGGCGCCCGTGGGGCCGTGCGGATCACGGCCCCGGCGGAACGAGGAGGCCCCGGCGGTATGACCGACCCGCCCCACCCCGGATGCCCGGAAAGATAGGCACCGATGCTCGTGCTGTCCAGGAAAAAAAACGAGTCGATCGTCATCAACAACGACATCGTCATCACGGTGATCGAGGTCCGCGGGGACAAGGTCCGGCTCGGGATCGTCGCCCCGAAGGACGTGGCCGTCCACCGGGAAGAGGTGTACGAGGCGATCCACGGGGCCAAGCCCCAGGGCCTCGCCGCCGCGAAGGCCGCCGACCCCGGGGCCCGGGCCTGAGGGTGCGGGCACCGGCAGGAATACCTGTGCCACCCACAGGCCTCCCGGCCTGTGCCACCGGGGCTTTGGTGGCCCAGGCCTCCCGGCCTTTGCCGGTCCGGATCACTTCTTGCCCAGGTCCGTGAACTGGATGTCCTTGAACGTCACCGTCATCGGCCCGCCGGCGTGGAGCTGGAAGGCGATGACGCCCTCGGCCGGGGCCGGGTCCTTCCCCTTGTTGTCCGGGAAGTCCTCGTCGATCGTCGTCTCGCCGTTCACCTTGATGGTGACGTGGTTCCCCCTCACCGTCACCTGGTAGTCGTTGAACTCGGCCGCCTTGGCGTGGTTCTTCGGGGCCTTCTTCAGCCACCCGCCGACCCGCTCGCCGTACAGGCTGCCCCAGTACTCGGCCCCGATGTCGGCCTGCGGCCCGGCCACCACGAACTTCTGCGGGTCGACCACGGAGCTCCTGACCTGCACCCCGCTGTTCCCCTTCCCGTCCTTCAGCTGCACCTTGAACGACAGCTCGAAGTCGCCGTACTTCTTCTTCGAGCAGAGGAAGGTGTTGAACCCGGGGTCCTTGTCGGCCGAGCCGGTGACGGTGGTGCCGTCGACCTTCCAGTACTCGGGCAGGCCCTCCCAGTTGTCGGGCTTGAGGAAGTCGGCGGTGTCGTCGGCCCGGGCGGCGGCGGCCGTCAGCACCAGGGCGGCGGCCAGCGGGAGGCGGGGGAGGCGCATCGGCGGACTCCGGAGGGAAGGGGCGAAGTGACATCGTGCCCGCCGACCGGGCCGGCGGCAAGGGTGTGGGCGTACCGGAGCCGGCCCGGGGCGGGGACCCGGGCTACCGCCCGCCCGGCCCGACCCGGACCGCGACCCGCTTGTACCGCACGTTCGCGGCCTTGGCCGACTCCGTCGCCCGGGCCACCACCTCGGCCCGGCCCGCCCCCGGCGGGGTCGGGGCCTCCGGCAGTAGCACCGCGGTCAGCCCGTCCGGGTCCCACCCCCGGCCCTACTGGAGCCGGGCCGGGCGCCGGTCACTTCTTGGCCGCCTTCTTGGGCGGTCTGTTCAGCAGCCCCGGGGCTCGGGTGTGGTACGGCACCCACACGTCCGACTCGAACGTCAGCGACTTGATCCCCTGCCCGCCCGGGCCGTACACCCAGACGGTCTCGCCGGACCCATGACGGGCGACGAAGCCGACTTGCTTGAACACGTCGAGGAGCAGGATGCGGATGTCCAACGGCTCGGCGTCCGGGAACGAGGTCCAGGTAGCCGAGAACGTCGTGCCGTCGGCAGCGGTTGCCTTGACCGTCACCCTGGCCCGGATGCCGCCCGGCCACGACGCCCCGTCGATCATGTAGCCCGACCCGGGGAGCTGGACCACCGCCGCCAGCAGGAGGTGTGGTAACTGGGTCACGGTGCGGGCACCTCCACCCCGTTGACGAACCGCTTCGGCGTGATCACCCCGTCCCCAAGGACGTTGCCGAGTTTGATCTTGCCGGAGATGGTCGACGGGGGAGGCATGTTGGCCTCGCTGAACCGGAGCTGGCGGAGCTTCAGGTTGGCGCCGGCCTGGACGACCAGCCGGTTGTTCGATTTGTCCTCGGCGGAGAGGCCGTTGTTCTTGAGGACCGTCCCGACCGTGTCCCGCACGGTCTGGGCGTCGGCGTTCGCCGGGATCGGGACCACGACGCTATCCGTCGTGTCCTTCTGCGCGGCCGGGTCCCAGACCGTCCAGAGGACGGTCAGGTTGTGGGCCGGGAGGTTGTTGTAGGGGGTGAAGTCGAGGTACAGGGTCGGCAGAACCACCCCCTCGTTGTCGGCGATGATGACGGTGGCGGCGTTCGGGCTGCCGGCCGTGTACCCCGGCCCGTAAGCCACCGAGACGCTCACGGTCTCGTTCGGGTCGGTCGCCGCGTCGTCGATCGCGGCGACGGTCTTGGTCGCGGTCGGCGAGCCGGCGGCGAACGTGACCGAGTTGCCGATGGACGTGTAGTCCGACCCGGGGCTGGCGGTCCCGCCGGCGGTGAAGTACACGGTCAGCGACCCGGTGGTGTCCGACCGGGTGAACCGGAACGTCCCGGCCGCCCCGCCCTCGGTCGGGTCCTTCATCGCCTCGACGGTGACCACGGCGGACGGGACGGTGCGGTCTTCGAGCGGGGTACACGACAGCCGGGCTCGGACTCTCGGCGGGGCGGCCCTCCGGGCGGGGGCGCGGGTGACGCGGCGGAACAGGTCCTGGATGCGGAGAGACATCGCCGACTTCCTCGCGGGCGAAGAGTCCGGGCGACGGCGTCGGGCGGCTCCCGCCCGACAGACATGATACTAACGACGTTTACCCCCCCGCAAGAATAACAAGTCAAGATTTTCTAACTCATGTCCGCCGGCCGAGTTCCGGAGCTTGCCGGCTTTCTCACAAGAGCAGCAGCCCGCCGGTCGTCGCCGCGATCACGATCCGGGCGCAGGCCTCGGCGTCGGACACCGGGTCGTGGTGGACCAGGCCGATCCCGAGCCGGCGGCAGACGGCCGGCAGGTTGTTCGGCGTCAGCCCCCACCGCCGCCGGGCCAGCCGGACCGTACAGAGGAACGGCACGTCCGGCGGCGGCAGCCCGGCCGACCAGCAGCACGCCTCCAGCACCCGCCGGTCGAACGGGGCGTTGTGGGCGGCCAGCACCGCCGCCCCGTCCAACAGCGGCAGGAGTTGCGGCCACACCTCGCCGAAGGCCGGGGCGTCCTTCACCATCCCCCAGGTGATCCCGTGGATGGCGGTGTACAGTACCCGCGGCCGGGGCGGGCGGATCAACACCTTCTCGCGGTGAACGACATGGCGGCCTTCGACCCGGACCAGCCCGACCGCGCAGGCGCTGTCCGGGCCGGGGTCGGCGGTCTCGAAGTCGATGGCCACGAACGCCCCGTCGGCCGGCGGCAGGACGAGCGGGGACGGCGGGTAGCGGGGCGGCATGGCGGGTCAGTCCGTGGGGTAACGCGGGACCGCCACAGGATACCACGCCCGTGACCCGCGTACACTACCGACATGTCCGCCCACGACGCCTTTGCCGCTGGCGAACTGTCCGAGGCTGTTGCCCTCCAGGAAACAGCCGTAGCCGATCGCCCGGACGACCCGGCCGCCCGGCTGTTCCTGGTCGAGCTGCTGGCGTTCGCCGGCCGGCTGGCCAACGCCCGGGAACACCTCGACCTCATCGACTCGGACGACCCCGACTGGCCGCGGTCCCGGCGAGTCTTCCGACGGCTCCTGCGGGCCGAACGGCGGCGGTCGGAGCGGGTCCGCCGGCCGGTGATGCTGCCCGACCCGGCCCCGCGGCACGCCCGCTGCCGGTGGCGGGCGGTCCAGTGCCTCCGCGACGAACTACCCGACGAAGCCGTGACGTGGATCGACCGGGCCGACGCCGCGTCCCCGGACCTCGCCGGCTTCCTCGACGGGCAGGAGTTCGACGGCCTGCGGGACGCCGACGACCGGTTCGCGTCGGTGCTGGAGGCGTTCGCCGGCGGGGACTACCTGTGGGTGCCGTGGGAGGCGGTCCGGCGGGTGGCCCTGCGGCCGGCCCGGTACGCCCTCGACCGGCTGTTCCGCCCGGCCGACCTGCGGCTGACGGACGGCACCGATTTGGCGGTCCACCTGCCGCTGGTGTACCCGCAGTCGGACGAGACCGATGACGAATTCGCGCTCGGGCTGGAGACCGACCGGGTCTGTCCGGACGGCGGGCCGGTCCGGTGCGTCGGGGCGAAGCTTCTGATGGTCGGGGCCGCCGAGGTGCCGCTGGCCGGCTGCCGGATGATCGAGGTTCGGTAGGAGAAGACTGGCCCGCTGATGACGCAGAGAAGACGCAGATGAGACCGGATCGGAAAAACTGTGTTCAATCCGGTTTGTTCTGCGCCGAAGTCTGCGTCATCAGCGGGCCAGTCTTCAATCCTCCCCCCCGGACTTCCACACCGACAGCAGGTTGGCGAAGTCGTCCCGCCAGAGCGGGCCGGCCGACGGCGGGACGGCATGCCAGTGCGGCCCCCGGGCCATCGGCCCCAGGTCGGCCTCGGACCGGGCCAGCACCATCCAGACGGAGGCCGTCTTGCCGTCCTCCCGCTCGGCATCCGACGGCCCGTCGTGCATGTACCGGACGGCCAGCGGCGGGTCGTGGTCCTTCGCCAAGCGGTCCACCAAGGGAGGCAGGTCGAGGTGGTTGTTCGACAGGTGCAGGGCCAGCACCCCGCCCGGGGCGAGCTTGCGGACGTACAGGGCCAGCGCCTCCCGGGTCAGGAGGTGGACGGGAATGGCGTCCGAGCTGAAGGCGTCGAGGACGAGCACGTCGAACGTCCCGTCCGGCGCCCGGGCGAGCTGCCGGCGGGCGTCCCCCAGCACCACCTCGCACCCGCCCCGACAGCTCGCCAGGAAGGTGAAGTAGCGGGGGTCGGCGGCCACCCGGGCGACCGCCGGGTCGATCTCGTAAAAGGTCCACGCCTGCCCCGGCCGGGCGTAGGCGGCCATCGCCCCCGTCCCCAGCCCGACCACGCCCACCCGCTTGATGCGGTCCGGCGGGATGGCCCTGAACAGGTGCCCGACCGGCCCCTTCTCGTGGTAGTAGGTCATCGGCCGGGGCGGGCCGGGCTCGTCGGTCCGCTGTTGCCCGTGCAGGGTGGTGCCGTGGACGAGCCGGACGAACCGGCCGTCGGGCGACCTCGTCACCCGCACCAGCCCGAAGAAGTTCCGCTCGCGGTGGAGTGTCCGACCGTGCGGCCCGGGGTCGAACACCCCGGCGGCGAACAGGGCCGCCAGGGCGAGGGCGAACCGGGCCGGCCGGGCCACCAGGGCGAACGCCACGACGGCCGGCAGCCCGTACATCAGCCCGCCCCGGACCAGCCGGCCGGCCGTCGCGTCCGGCCCGTCGGCCGGCAGGTCGACCCGCCGCGGCACCTCGACCACCAGCCCGACCGCCAGCCCGAACAGGCCGAGGACGAGCAGCACGTCCACGACGGTCAACTGCAAACCGCTCCCTTCGCCCCGCGGGCGGACCAAGCCGGCCAGGATCAGGGCGAGCGGGTACTCGACCATCCCGAGCCGGTGGAACAGAACCGGGGCGACGAGGGCGTTAACGGCCCCGCCCAGCACCCCGCCGACGGACATCCAGAAGTAGAAGCCGGTCAGTTGGTCCGGCGGCGGGCGGTCGCTGGCCAGCTCCCCGTGGCAGACGAGGCAGACGCCGAAGAACGCCGCGAGGTGTAGCCCGACGATCAGCCCGAGCGGCTCGCCGGCCCCGGTCAGCAGGGTGACGGCGGCGAACAGGACGAGCATCGGCGTGACTCGCCCGGCGACCTTCCGGGCCGCGGCCGGCCACCGGGCGAACACCACCACGAAGCTGACCAGGTACAGGGCCAGCGGCACCACCCACAGCAGCGGCACCGGGGCGAGGTCGGTGGACAGGTGGGCGGTGACGCCCATCAACAGGCTCGACGGCAGGGCGGCCAGCCCGACCCACCGGGCGACCCGCCACCCCGCCGGCCCGGATGTGTCCGGGCCGGAGACACACCCCTCGGCTGACGAATCGGTTTGCGGGCCGACGAATCGGATTGCGGGCTGACGAATCCGGTCGCCGCCGAACAAATCCGAGTCGGAATGACCCCCGGTTGCGGGTCGGGCCCGCCGCACGGCCGTCGCACACGCCGTCACCATCAGGAGATACGCCGCCACGCCGGCCGCCCAGGCCCACTGCTGGTCCGGCAGGGCCAGGGTCGGCTCGACGACGAACGGGTACGCCAGTAATCCGACGAGGCTGCCGGCGTTACTCGCGGCGTAGAGGTAGTACGGGTCGACCGCGGCCGGGTGGCCGGTGGCCGCGAACCACCGCTGCAACAGGGGGGCGGTGGTGCTGAGGACGAGGAATGGCAGCCCGACGGCGACGGCCAAGAGGGCGACGACGCCGGCGATCGGGTAGTCCTGGTCGGCCGGGACGAGGGCCGGGAACACCGCCACCGGCGACCCGGTCACGGCCACGGCCGCGGCGAACGCCAGCAGCACGAGCGACAGGACGGCGAGGTGAGCGATGGCCTGCCGCCGGACCCCGAGCCGGGCCACCGACCGGTGGGCGTATAGGTAGCCGGCCAGCAAGAGGGCCTGGAAGAAGACGAGGCAACTGTTCCAGGCGGCCGGCGTCCCGCCGACCAGCGGGAGGAGGAGCTTGCCGGCCAGCGGCTGGACCAGGAACAGCAGGGCGGCCCCGGTGAACAGGGTGGCCGCGAACAGGCCGGGGAGCACCGGGACCTCGGCGGGGCGGGGCGGCGGGGCGGGGTCCGGGTCAGGATGCGGAGCGGACCAGCCCCAGGCAAGTTGTCAGCGGGCGTGCAACCCGGGTTGACAACCGGCCGCTACAACCGCTACATTCCTTTCGTTCGCCCGTCGCCCCTCACCCATCTGCGGCATGAGGGAACACCATGTTTCGGCATCGGGCTGTCAAAGTCGCACTATTCGGCGTCGCGGTCGCCCTTCTGGTCGGTCAAGCGGACGCACAACCGCCGCCGGCGGCCAAGACGATCAAGCTCACGGTCATCAACAACGACGCCTCCGGCCAAGTTCGGCTCGGGGGCACCTGGACCACGGACAATGCGAAGGTGTCGCTGAAGAGCGTTACGGTGTACGCCTACTACGCCAGCGGCGGGCCGGTGAGGACGGGCTCGGTCGGCGCCGGCGGAATCACCGGCGTCGGCCAGACCTCGGGCCAGTAGGGCGCCCCCGCGCTGGCCACGATCACCGGCCTCTACGGCGGCACGTACAAGTTCCGGGCCGAAGGGAAGTTCGCGGATGACACGGTCATCAGCTCTCAAATTTCCGAGAAGGGCGTGTACGGCCCGGCGGCCCCGGCCGACCGCGTCAAGATGACGTGGGACCAGAACTACCCTTTGCCGTCGACGGGGCGGAACATCGCGGGTAAGGGGACCTGGGAGGGCCTCCCGGTACTCAAGACGGGTAACCAGAACGCCGGCACCATGATCCTCTGGCCGGCAGGCGGCGGCAAGCTCTACTCGACCAAGCTCACCGTGACCCAGGACGGGGGCCAGCCGAAGGGGACCTTCGTCAGCCAGGCCATCCCCGCCGCCGACCGCCCGCCGGTCGGCACGTACACCGTCATCGCGATCGGCGTCACCGCCAACGGTGAGGTGGACACCCCGCCGGCCGTCATCGACATCGTCGATTGACCGGGCCGTCGGGGGTCTTCCGCGCCCGGCCGTCGTCCGGCGGCCGACGCCCCCAGGCTGGTGGGGCGTCGGCCGCCCGCCCCGCCCATCACCCCCGGTCGCCTCCCCGCCGGCCGTGCCGCGGCCGGTCCCCTCACCCTGGTGACCGATGTCTGTCCCCGCCAGGCCCGGCCGACCCGCCTTCACGTTGCTCGAGCTGATCGTGGTGGTGGCGATCGTGGCCGTGCTGATCGGGCTGCTGCTCCCGGCCGTCCAGAAGGTCCGGGACGCGGCCATCCGGAGCCAGAGCGCCAACAACGTGCGGCAGGTACTGCTCGCGGTCCACCAGTTCTCCTCGGACCACGAGGGGCGGCCGCCGGTCCTGAACGGCGCCGGGAACGGGCCGAACCCGCGGGTCTCGCTCTGGATCGCGATCCTCCCGTACATCGAGCAGGGGGCGGTGTACCGGCGGGTGATCCCGTCCGACGACAACCCGAACCCGCCGGTCTTCCCGGTCAAGGTGTTCCTCAGCCCGGCCGACCCGAGCTGGGCGAGCCAGCCGCACATGGGCGGGTACGCCAGCTACGCGGCCAACGCCCACGCCTTCCAACCGGGCTTCACCCTCGCCGGCTCGTACCCGGACGGAACATCGAACACCATCGCCTTCGCCGAACACTACGCCCGGTGCAAGCAGATTCACTTCGAGTACGGCCTGCGGGTCGACGCGGGTTCGATGGTCGTCCGGCGGGCGTCATTCGCCGACGGCGGTACGCTGTTCGGCGGGGAAAACTTCGGCGATGTCTCGCCTCGGACGATCGGGAACCCCCCGACCTCCGGGCCGGATTGGGACACCTACCCGAAGGTGGCGACATTCCAGGCGGCCCCGGCCCCGGCCGACTGCCTCGGCTCGGTCGCCCAGACCCCGCACCGGAGCGGGATGATCACCGGGGTCATGGACGGCAGCGTCCGGGTGACCGCGCCGGCCATTTCCACCGCCACCTACTGGGGGGCGGTGACCCCGGCCGGCGGGGAGGTGCCGGCCGACTGGTAGCCGCCCGGGTCTCACCCCTTGAACACGTCCACCGGGTCGAACCCCGGCCCGAGGACGGTCTTGCCCTCCACCCCCAGCCACCTCTCCAGCACGGCCGCGTACACCCGGCGGAAGTCGGTCGAGTGGACCAGGTTCCCCTGCTCCATCTTGGTCAGGCTCGGGTGGGTGCCGGTGACGCCGGCCTTGACCTTCCCGCCGACCAGGAACATCGGGGCCCCGCTCCCGTGGTCGGTCCCCTTGCTGCCGTTCTCGTACCCCCGCCGGCCGAACTCGGAGAACGTCATCACGCACACCCGGTCGCCGTGCCCGCGGGCGGCCAGGTCGCGGTAGAAGGCCGAGACGCCGTCGGAGACCTGCCGCAAGAGGTTCGCGTGGGCGCCCTCGGCCCCGCCCTGCCCGGCATGGGTGTCGAACCCGTCGAGCGACACATAGAAGACCCGGGCGCCCACGCCGGCGTCGATGAGCTGGGCGGCCAGCTTCAGCCGGCCGGCGAACGCCCCGTCCGGGTACGGCACCTTCGGCGTGTAGGTCTTGCCGACGGCCGCCAGCTTGTCGCTGCTGGCGTAGGTGGTCATCTGCGTCCGGGCCACGAAGTCGAGCAGGTTGTTCGGCGACCCGGGCGAGGTCGGCGTCTTGGCCACGTCGGTGATGACCCCCTTCTGGGCCATCTTGTCCGCCCCGCTGGCGGCCGCCGTCTTGAGCTGGAAGTCTTCCAGCGAGGTGACCGACGGGACCCGGGCCGGGGCGCCGGCCAGGGCCAGCGGCGACGACTCGTTCCCGCCGGCCAGGTGGAACGCCGGCGTCGGCTTGGCCTTCAGCGCCCGCCCGAGCCAGCCGTCGGTCGGCTCCTTGCCGGTGTTGCCGGCCTGCCAGATGTCCATCGACCGGAAGTGCGACTGGTCCGGGTTCGGGTAGCCGACCCCCTGGACGACGCACACCGCGGACTGGTCGTTGAGCAGCCGGGCCGTCGCCTCCATCGCCGGGTGCAGGCCGACGTCGGCCCCAATCTGCTGAACCCGGTCCTTCGGGACGGCGATCGTCGGCCGGAGCTTGTAGTACTCCGGGTCCTTGAACGGGACGACGGTGTTCAGCCCGTCGTTCCCGCCGGTCAGTTGGACGACGACGAGGACGGTGTCCTTCGCCCCGGGCTTGCCCAGGGGGAGGGCGGCGGACGCCGTCCGGCCGAGGAACCCGGGGACGGTGGCCCCGAACCCGAGCAGGGTCGAGCGGCCGAGGAACTCGCGGCGGCTGGTCATGGTAGGGGCCTCGGAGGATTCACCGCGGAGGACGCGGAGGCCGCAGAGGGAGACACGAGCAGAGTTTTTCTGAACACCGCTTTCGGTCTTTCTCTGCGGCCTCCGCGTCCTCCGCGGTGAAACGACTTAGTCCAACTGGAACTCGGGCAATGTTAGGACCAGGTGGGCGGCGGCCCGGAGGCGGTGGTTGGCCCGGTCGTCGGCCGTCCAGTAGGCCGGGTAGGCGGTCGCCCTGGCCCGGCCGAGGTAGTCGAGCAGCCGCGACCGCGACTCGGCCGGCACGTCCCCCTGGAGGAAGACGCCGACGAGGAAGTCGACGACATCCTCGTCCGCCGTCTTGCCGTGCCGGGCCAGGAGGGCGGCCGGGTCGCACCGCCGGCCGAACCGCCCGTCCTCGCCCGAGGTCAGGGCCAGGGCTAGGTTGTTCCGCCCGAGCAGGGTCTGGGCGTTCAGCCAGGCCGGGCCGCCGTCCCACCCCTTGACCGACGGCGGGGCGAACGGCATCTGCCCCAGCCCCTCCAGGGCCTCGGCCAGAGGCAGGGCGCCCGGGTTCCCCTCCAGCCCGCGGACGATGCCGGCGGCGAAATCGACCGGCGACTTGACCCGCGCCCGGTACGCCGCCGGCGAGAAGAACAGGTTCGACCGGAGGACGACGGAGACGAGCTCGCCGGTGTCGAAGTCGGACTCGCGGTAGAATTCCGCCAGCGGGTCGATGAGTTCGGCCGGCGGGGTTTCGGCCTCGCTCAGGAGGAACCGGTACAGCTTGGTGACGACGAACCGCGGGCTGGCCGGCAACTCCAGGCAGAGGCGGGTGATGTCCTCGCCGGTGAACGTCCCGGTCTTGCCGAACACCGTCTTCGTCCCGGCGTCGTGCTTGCGGCGGTTGAAGGTGCCCTTGCCCTTGTCGATCTCGTACCCGGTGAACGCCTTCGCGGCTTCGCGGATGTCCCCCTCCGAGTAGTGGCCGATGCCCAGGCTGAACAGCTCCATCAGCTCGCGGGCGTAGTTCTCGTTCGGCTTCCCCTTCACGCTCTCGGTGGTGTCCAGCCAGACCATCATGGCCGGGTCGGTGGCCATCCCGGTCAGCATCTGGCGGAAGCTGCCGAGGGCGTGCTCGTGCATCAGCCGGTACTGGCCGAGCATGTACCGGGCGTTGCGGACCTTGGCGTTCGAGGTGGCGAAGTGGTTGTGCCAGAACAGGGTGAGCTTTTCCCGCAGCGGGTGGCCGGCCTTGAGCATCCGGTCGAGCCACCAGGCCGACAGCCGGGCCTGGGGTGCCCCCGGCGGCATGCTCCGGTCGGACGCCATGAACTCGGACGTGCGGGCGAGGTCGTCGGCGTCCGGCTTCCCGGCCAGCACCGCGTCCAGGGCCGCGTCCGGGCCGGCGGCAACGGCGGCCTCCAGCTCGGCGTGGGTGGCCCCGAACCCGGCCCGGCGGAACAGGTGGCCGGCCTTCCGCCGGTCCCACGGGTTGTCCGGGGTCGGCCGGTACGGCTCCCACGCGGCCTTCGGGTCGATGGTCATGATGCCGCCCAAAGAAATCTCACCACAGAGGCACGGAGATCACACAGAGTTACGCCAAGAAAACCGAAAAATGTGTTCTGCCTTCTCGGTGACCCTTTGTGTGATCTCCGTGCCTCTGTGGTTAATTCTTGCCATACTCCCACACGATGTCGAACCGGTACTCGGTCGCGGCCTCGTCGATCTCGACCCGGGCCGTCCCGAGCGTCCGCACCCACGCGGCCAAGGCGTCCACCTGCTTGCGGGCGTCCGCCAGCCCGGCCCCGGACCGCAGGACGGCGTCGGTCACGAACGGCTCCGGGACGGCGTACAGGGCGTCCCCGGCCGGGGTGGCGTACCCCTTCGCCCGCCACACGGCCGGGCTGCCCTCCTTCCCGGCCGTCCGCTTCACCTCGTCGATCAGCTTCTTGCAGACCTCGACCGTACTGGCGGCGATGAACTGGTCGCCGACCGTGGCGAAGCACGGCTCGACGTTGAACCGGATGCCGTCCGGGTCGTCCGGCAGCGGCTTGTCCTCGCGGAACCGGTACGCCGTGATCTTCACCCCGTCGTGCTCGGCGTCCACCTGCTTGAGGCCGAACTGGAGGCTGGCGATCAGCCCGCCGGCCCGGGCGGCCGACGCCACCGCGGTGCCGAACTTCGGGTCGGCCATCGTGGCGACGTACCCGAATCCGGGCAGCACCTGCCCCGGCCGGGTCTTGTACGGCAGCGCCTCCTGGTTGACCGCGACCAGCCGGTGGTACGGCCCCCAGGCTTCCAGCAGGTCGCCGAGCTTCACCGCCCCGGGCAGAACCTTGGAAATCTGCTTCTCCCCCTCGGCGATGTCCTTGAGGGTCTGTTCGTTGACCAGTTTGTCCCGGTGCTTCCACCCGTACCCGAGGTCGAGGTAGAAGCTCTGGCTGTACAGCACGCCCGTCGGCTCGAGCAGCGGCAGCGACCCGGGCTTCCCCGCCGGCGGGACGTGCAGGGCGAACTCGGCCGGGAAGGCGTCGCGGCCGGCCGGCAGCCGGACGGCCAGCCGGAAGGCATTCCGCTCGAGGTACAGCCCGGCGGCCATGAAGTCGGATCGCTTGACGCAGTCGATGCTGCTGCCGACCACCAGGGTTTGCAGGAAGTCCTTGCGGGTGGCGTCGAAGAAGTCCTTGGCCGCCTGACCCTCCTTCACCGACGCCAGATCGACCCACAGCCGGGCCAGCGGGTCGCCGGGCACGAGCTTGCGGGCGGCGGCCACCGACTCCTTGTCGGCGACCGACTCGCCCCCGTTGCCGGTGGCGAGGTCGAGGGCGGCCCGGAACGCGCCCTCCTGGCTCGCCACCAAGAGGGCGGCCCCGGCCCGGGCGGCGTGAACGTCGTCCCCGAGCCGGAGGGTGTCGGCCCCACGGTACGTCCCGCGGACGGCCTTCGCCGGTGCCCCCTGCCGGGCCAGCTCGTCGTCCAGGATTTTGCCGAACAGGGCGAACGCCTTCGCGGCCTGGGCCTGGTCCGTCCCCTGGACCACCAGCACGGCCGGGGCCTTGTCCCCGAACCGGCCGCCGACCGCGATGCCGCCGCCGGCCAGTTGGTCGAGCAGGGCCGGCCAGTCGGCCCCGAGTTCGCGTTCGAGGTAGCCGAGCATCTGGAAGACGCGGCGGGCGGCCGCCCCGTCCAGTACCTCCCGGACCGGGGCGAGCTGTTGGCCGTCCTTCACCGCCTTCAACCCGAGGACGGCCTCGGCCAGTTGCCGGGGGTGATCGACCGTCAGCGTGAACTGGGCCGACGCCGGGACGTAGCGGAGCGGGTCGGGGCGGTCGGCGGCGGCGAGCCGAGCGGGGGCCGTCAGGCCCCCGAGTCCGAGGACGACCGCGAGGAGTGCGAGACGGGGCATGGGTCGGTCCCGGGTGCCGGGCAGGGCTGCTGCCGGAGTCTACTCCGGTTCAGGGCCGGCCGGTTTCAGAAAACCGGCGGAAAACCGCCCGGCCGGTGAATCCGTCCGCCCCGGCCGCCCTCTAAGCCGATGGACGGGTCGGCCCCCGGGACCACGGGCCGGCGGGCCGGCCCGGTCGCCCGTAGCGTGGCGAATTTCCTTTCCCTGTTGCCCGTGAACACCGAGAGGAGTTGACTATGCTGCCCGCGATTCGGAACACCGACACCGCCCTGGCCCCGGTCAACCGGCTGGCCGGTCTGCTCGACCGGTTCTTCCGGGACGACCCGTTCTTCGCCCCGCTGGCCGCCCCGGCGTGGTCCGCCATCCCGGCCGGGATGTGGGAGGACGAGCACGCGGTGACGGTCGAGGTGGACGCCCCCGGGGTGAAGGCGGAGGGTGTCGAAGTCTCGGTCCACGACGGCACGCTGATCGTCCGCGGCGAGCGGAAGTGCGAGCGGTCGGAGGGCGGGTGCGACGCCCGCAGCTACGGCCGGTTCGAGCAGCGGCTGACCCTGCCGGCCGCGGTCGACGCGGACCGGGTCGAGGCCAAGCTGTCCGGCGGGGTGCTGACGATCATCCTCCCCAAAAGTGAGGAGGCGAAGCCCCGCAAGATCGCCGTCCGGGCCGAGTAAGGCGTGGTGGTGGGCGGCCGCCGGACCGGCCTTCTAAGCCGGCGGCCCGACAACTCGGATGGAGGCGTGTTCCCGGTCGCCCGCCCGGCCTTCGCGGCCGGTGGCGACCCCTGCGGCCCCCGGTTTCCCCGGGGGCCGTGCCGCTTTTTGACGGCCGCTCGGCCGGTATAATCACCAGATGACCGCCACCACGACCCGCCCGAAGCCCGAATTGCTCGCCCCGGCCGGCGACTGGGAAGCGTTACGCGCTGCCGTCGCCAACGGGGCCGACGCGGTTTACTTCGGGCTGACCGGGTTCAACGCCCGGGCCCGGGCCGCCAACTTCGCCCCGGACGAACTGCCGAAGGTGATGGGCTTCCTGCACGCCCGCAACGTCCGCGGGCTCGTCACCCTGAACACGCTCATCTTCTCGGACGAGCTATCGCAGGTCGCCGACTTGGTGAAGGCCGTCGCCGCGGCCGGGGCCGACGCCGTCATCGTCCAGGACCTCGGCCTCGTCCGGCTCATCCGCCGCCTCGCCCCGAGCTTGCCGGTCCACGCCAGCACACAGATGACCCTGACCGAGCCGCGGGGCATTGCCTTCGCCCGGCGGCTTGGGGTGGAGCGGGTCGTCCTGGCCCGGGAACTCTCCCTGGCCGACATCCGCAAGGTGACGGCGGCGACCGACGTGCCGGTCGAGGTGTTCGTCCACGGGGCGTTGTGCGTGGCGTACAGCGGCCAGTGCCTGACCAGCGAGGCCCTGGGCGGCCGCAGCGCCAACCGCGGCCAGTGCGCCCAGGCCTGCCGGCTGCCCTACGACCTGATGGTGGACGGCCACCGGCGGGAACTCGGGGACAAGGCCTACCTGCTCAGCCCGCAGGACCTGGCCGCCTACGACCTGATCGGCGACTTGACCGACGCGGGCGTCATCTCCTTTAAGGTGGAAGGCCGGCTGAAGGGCGGCCCGTACGTCGCCGCGACCACGCAGACCTACCGCAAGGCGATCGACGCCGCGACCGCCGGCCGGCCGTTCGAGCCGACCCGCCGCGAAGAATTGGACCTGGCCCAGACGTTCAGCCGAGGGTTCGTCCCGGGGTTCCTGGGGGGCGTCAACCACCAGCGGCTGGTCCGCGGCCGGTTCCCCAAGAGCCGGGGCGTCCGCCTCGGCCGGGTGACCGGTTTCACCCCGGCCGGGGTCCGGGTTCAACTGGCCGAGCGGCTGCCGGTCGAGCAACAGGTGAAGCCCGGCGACGGGGTGTTGTTCGACATCGGCAAGCCCCACGAGCAGGAGCCGGCCGGGCGGGTGTGGAAGGTGGTTTCGGCGGGCGGGGAGGTGGTCGAACTGGCCTTCGAGCCGAACGCCTTCGACCCGTCGCCCATCCGGGTCGGGTGCGACGTGTGGAAGACCGACGACCCGGCGCTACGCAAGCGGTTGGAGCGGACCTACGCCCGGGACGAGCCGGCCCGGCGGGTGCCGATCGCCGCGCGGCTGGCCGGGGCCGCCGGCGGGCCGCTCACGCTTACCCTGACCGACGACGCCGGGCGGTCGGCGTCCGCGACGTGGCCCGGGCCGCTCGAAGTGGCCCGCACCCGGGCCGCCACCGCCGACGAGCTGCGTCAGCAACTCGGCCGGCTCGGCGACACCCCGTTCGAACTGGGTGAACTCGTCCTCGACCTGCCCGACCCGGTACTCGTCCCGCGCTCGGTGCTGAACGACCTTCGGCGGAAGGCGGCGGCGGAACTGGTCGCCCTCCGGGTGGTGTCGCAAACCCATCCGGTCGCGGAACCCCATGCCCTCGACGAACTCCGGGCCGGTCTTCGTCTTTGCGACACCCGGACCCAGACACCCGATACCCGGCTCACCATCCTCGTCCGCAACCTCGACCAGCTCGACGCGGTGTTGTCCTGGGTGCCGCCGGACGGGCTGTCTCGGCCGGCCGCCGTGTACTGCGACTTCGAGGACCTGCGGCGGTACAACGAGGCCGTCCCCCGGGCGCGGGCCGCCGGCATGCCGGTCGGGCTGGCCACCCTCCGCGTCCTGAAGCCCGGCGAGGAGGGCTACCAAGCCCCCATCGTCCGGGCCGCCCCGGACCTGGTGCTGGTCCGCAACCTCGGGTCGCTGGCCTACTGCCGGGACCACCTGCCGGGGGTCGAACTGGTCGGCGACTTCAGCCTGAACGTGGCCAACGAGCTGACCGCCGACCTGTTCGTCCGCGAAGGGCTCTCCCGGCTGGTGCCGAGCTTCGACCTGAACTGGGAGCAGTTCGCGGCCCTCCTGCGGCGGTCGGACCCGGGCTGGTACGAGCCGGTGGTCCACCAGCACATGCCGATGTTCCACAATGAGCACTGCGTCTTCGCCGCCCTGCTGAGCAAGGGGAAGGACGCGACCGACTGCGGCCGGCCGTGCGAGCGGCACCGGGTCGAGCTGCGGGACCGGACCGGGGCGGCGTTCCCGGTCCACGCCGACACCGGCTGCCGGAACACCGTCTACAACGGCGTCCCGCAGTCGGCCGCCGAGTACGCCGGGCGGATGCGGGAGTTGGGCGTCCGCCGGTTCCGGGTGGACCTGTTGCGGGAGACGCCGGCCGAGGTCGGGCCGCTGTTGGACCGGTACGCGCGGGTGGTCGCCGGCCGGGACGACGGCCGGGCCGTCTGGCGGGAGCTGCGGGCCCTCAACCAGCTCGGCGTCACCCGGGGCACGTTGCAGATGGCGTGAGAGGCGGTGAAGACCGGCCCGCTGATGACGCAGATCGGCGGACGCAGAGAAACGCAGATCGGAAGAATGATTTTGTTCCGATCCGGCTTCATCTGCGGCGGAGTCGGCGTCATCAGCGGGCCGGTCTTATTTCTTCCCACTGTACTCCCCCCGGCCCCGCGTCAGCACGGCCGTGTCGGCCGCCGACAGGACGAACGGGTCGCCGTCCCCGGCCCGGGCGAACCGCTGCCTCCCGTCCGTCCCCGGGACCACCCCGCCGAGGGTCAACACCCGCTTCTCCCCGCCCCGCAGGGTCAGGGTGATCGTCCCGGCGGGGACGGCGAGGCCGGCCGCCTTCGGGTCGTCGGCCCACCGCTCGGCCTTCAAGCGGCCGAGGGTGGTCAGCAGCTCGCTTGCGGCCTTCGGGTCGATCGGCTCGTCCGGGGCGGCCGGGTCCTTCCACCCGGCCCCGTCCCGGGCCAGGTCGAACCCGCCGGCCCACCGCCGGACGGCGATGGCCTCGACCTTCGCCTCGTCCAACTCCCAGACCGCCCGCCGGCGGAACTCGCCGAGGGCCAGGACCGACGCCTCGGGTGGTAAGAGGCCGACCAGCTCGCCGACCCGGGCGTAGGTCCGCCCGGCCGCATCCTTCCCGACGGCCAGGGTCAGCACGTCCTTCCCGCCGGCGGAGGCGGTCCAGGTCGCGGTCGGGTCGGTCAGGCCGTACTGCTTCAGCTCGTCGGCCGTCGGCTTCAGTGCGACCAACTTCTCGACCCGCAGCCGCCCGAGCTGGTTCACGAACTCGGCCAGCGACTCGTCGGCCGGGGCCGGCTTCGGGCCGTCGATGACCCACCCGTCCGGCCCCTTGGTGAACGTGGCCGACCGGCCGCCGCGGGCGACGGTCAGCTTGTCTACCCCGGCCGGGGCAGTCGCCAACGTCTTGTCCAGCACGTCGAGGGCCGAGGCGTTCAGCAGCGGGTCGGCGGTGGCCGCCGCGAGGGCGAAGACCGGGCCGCCGTCGAGTCGGGCGTAAACCTCCGGCTTGCCCTCCCGCGGGCCGCCGAGGACGAGCGTGTGGGCCTTCCCGCCGACGGTGAAGGTCAGCGACTTTCGCGGCTTGTCGAGGCCGTACTTCGAGAGGTCCGGCGCCGGGCCGTCGTCCACCCACTCGGCCGCGGTCAGCCCACCCAGCGGGGCGGCCAGCCGGTCGGTCTCGGCGGTGTCCGGCGGCAGGGCGACCGGCCCGGACAGCTTCCACCCGGACGGGTCGGCCCGGGAGAGGGTGAACGCCCCGCCGGGGCCGTCGAGGGTGAGCGAGTCCACGCGGCCGGTCGTGTCCAGCGGCCGTTTGCGGCGGTAGGCCACGGCCGGCCGGTCCAGGTCCTTGGCCAGCGTCCCGTCGTCCAACCGGCTGACCCGCGGCCAGCCGGCGAGCTGGGCCAGCAGCCCGTCTTGCCCGGCGGCCAGGGCCGCCAGCGCGGCCAGC
>JAIEQN010001050.1 GCA_019747685.1 Gemmataceae bacterium | reverse complement strand
ACCCCGGCCCGGGCCCCGCCCCGGAAGTTCGGGTCGTTGATCCCGAAGAAGTTGGCCACCCGGCGGAAGTCCCCGCCCCGGTAGACCGACACCCGCGGGCCGCCGGACAGGTCCGGGGTGACGACGATGTCCGCCACCCCGTCCCCGGTCACGTCCCCGACCGCCACGAACACCCCGCCCTTGAACGCCTCGAACGGCTGGATGTTCTGGACGGCCTCGTTCGTCGCCCCGTCGACCACCTGGACGAACGCGGTGATCGACGGGCCGGTCCCGATCACGTAGTCCGGGACCCCGTCCCCGGTCACGTCGGCCACCGCCACCCGGTTCCCGCCGGTGAACCCGAGGCTGCCCGGGTCGACCTCGTTGTTGAACCCGGCCGGGAACGGCAGCACCTGGGTCCGCAGGCTGCCGTCCTCGTTGAACACCTGGACGACCGGGGTGCCGCCCATCCCGGTCCCGACCGCGGTGATCCCCGGCAACTGCTCGGTCGGGCTCGGCCGGGGCGGGGCGGTCAGGACGGTCAGCGGCCCGCTCGTCGCGGCCAGCGCCCCGGCGTTCACCACCAGGGTGTACGTCCCGGCGGTCTCGAACGTCACCAGCACGGTGGCCAGCCCGCTCACGAACGTCCCCGGGGTGGCCGTCGCCCCCTCCCCGATGGCCGCCGAGAACGGGCCGTTGAAGTCGGCCGTGTTCCCGGCGTCGTCCACCGCCCGGACATCGAAGGTGACCGACTGGCCGATCACGAACGGCCCGGTCCCCCGCGGGGTGAGGACCAGCCGGGCGGCCGTCCCCGAGTTCACCGCCACCGTCGCCGCCCCGGTGATCGTGCCGGCCGTGTCGGCCGGGTTCACCCCGGTCACGGTCACGGTCGTCGTCCCCTGGGCGGTGAACGTCCCGGTGAACGTGGCCACCCCGTCGCGGACATCGACCACCGCCGGGACCGCCCCGCCGGCCCCCGCCGCGGCGACGGCCACCGGGGCGTTGTACGTCGGGGTCAGGTTGCCGAACGGGTCCAGGGCCCGGACGGTGAAGGTCACGTTCGGGTCGGTCACGCCGACCGTCAGGACGGTGCTCGGCGGGGTCACCTCGAACTGGGTGGCCGGGGCCGGGGAGACGTTGACGGTGAACGCGGTCGGGTTGGCCGTCGCCCCGGACCCGCCGAGGGTCACCCGGACGGTCTGCGGGCCGGACCGGGTGAACGTCAGCTCGAACGTCGCCCGGCCGTTGACGAACGGCACCTGGGTCGGGCTGAACGGCCCGGTCCCGGGGGCGGCCGACAGGTCGAGCCGGCCGTTCAGCCCGGTCAGCGGCAGGTCGTCGGCGTCCCGGGCCTCGACCGTGACCGTCACCGGCTGGCCGGCGACGGCGGCGGCCGGGGCCGAGACCACCACCAGCCGGTTGTTCGTCGTCCCGTTCAGGACGATCGTCGTCCGGTACTGGTCGACCACCGGCTCGCCGTTGACCGTGTCCCCGTCCTGGTTCATGGCGAACCCGCCCAGGTCGGTGATCCGGGGCACCTCCCCGCCGACCGGGTTGGCCCCGATTACCACCTCGACCGAGGTCCGCGGGTCGGTCACCGGGCCGAACGCGATGTCGAACGTGGTCGGCAGGGTGCCGCCCCCGACCGGGGTGACGGACAGGACCGGGACGGCGGCCCCGCCCGGCCCGGCGATCCGCACGTCGTCGGTGGTGAACGTGGCCGGGTCGACCGGGCCGCTGAACACCACCCGGAACGAGGAGGACGGGCCGCCGACCGGGTTCGGGTTGATCAGCTGGGTCACCCGCGGGCCGGACACGAAGCTGCCGGGCGGCAGGTTCTCGTCCAGCCGGATGGCGAACTGGCCGCGGCCGTAGGTGGTGGCCAAGAGCAGGTTCAGCCCGCCGGACTCGGACTGCCGGGGCAGCCCGTTGGCCGGGTCGATCGTCCCGAGGACCAGGTCCAGGTCGGTGACGTGGGCGTTCGGCAGGTACCCGCCGTCCGGGATGGCGTAGGTCTGCCCGGTGGTCACGTCGGTGTACGTCGAGGCGGCCGGGAAGTAGTTCCAGTTCACCCCGAAGTCGGTCGACCGGAACACCCCGCCCTCGCCGCCGGCGTACAGCACCGGGAACGTCCGGGTCGGGTCCTCCGGGTCGGCGTTGGCGAACCGCCAGTCGGCGGCGATGGTGGTCAGGTACTTCAGGGTCGGGGCGTTGTCGGCCGGGTTGGCCGGGTTCGGCAGGGCCGCCCGGGTCAGCCCGAACAGGTTCCCGGTGATGTCCACCCACCCGGTGGCGGTGTCGAAGGCGTCGGCCTTGTAGTACACCCCGCGGAGGGTGACGGCGAAGGCGTCGGTGCTGCCCCGCCGGGGGTTGGTGACGATCTGCTGGACCGCCGACCCGTCCAGCGCCCCGGACCCGTCGGCGGCCGAGGTGATGTTCAGCCACGGCCCGGCCCCGTTGCGGGTGACGAACACCCGCCCGGCGTTGGTCCCGGCGTAGATGAAGTTGTCCAGCAGGGTCGGCTGGGCCGGGTTCGGGGCCCCGAACGCGACCGCCGCGGCGTACGTCCCGTCCAGCCCCGGACCGAACTGCCCGGGGGCCCCGATCGACCCGGTCACCTGGATCGTCTCGCCGATGACGAACCAGTTCACCCCCTGGTCGGTCGTCCGGAACAGCCGGCCGGACCCCTGGTTGAACCCGGGGGCGCTCATCACCACCGCGTTCCCGTTGATCGGGTTGACGGCGAAGTTCGCCCCGGTCCCGTAGGCCGGCCACTGGCCGATGCCACGGAGCGGGTCGTCGGCTACCCCGCCGGCGGCCGTCCGGTCCTGGACCAGTCCGTTCGTCCGGCCGACCCCGTCCGGGTGGGTGCCCGGCACGATCACCCGGAAGAAGTCCGGGCCGAAGGCGTTCTGGAAGGCGCCGATGTTACCCGGCCCCGGCCACCGGTACTCGTACACCACCCCGGTCCCGGTCTGGTCGGTCGCCACCCCGGTCCCGGAGAACCCGACCGCCCCGCCCGACCCGGACCGGATGTAGTCCCGGTCCCGGACGCTGCCGTCCTGGAGGATGGTGTTGGACGAGTCCGGGAACCCGTTGTTGTTCGAGGTCGCGTAGAACAGCTGCCGGACGGTGCCGATGTCGGCCGCCAGTTGGCTCGGCTGGGACGCCCCGTAGTAGAACTGGCCGATCTGGAGGTCGCCGTTGCGCCGCTTGGGCGGGGCGGCGGCGAACCCGATCGAGGCGTTGTCCAGCGACCCGTCCCCGGCGTCGACCACGCTCGCCACCCCCTGGTCGTCGCCGACGATCAGCCGGGTCAGCCCGGTCAGCGGGTCGACGACGGTCAGGATTTCGTGGACGTTCGACTCGACCTCGGCGGCGATGGGCTGGATGCGGGCCCCGAACCCGCGGTTCTGGAACCCGGCCCCGGCCCGCGAGTCGATGTTGCTGAAGAACAGGGTGGCGTTACTCAGGAACGGGTCGGCCGGGTTCCGGAACACGTTCAGGAACCCGTTCACCGGGCGTAGCAGGTTGTCCGGACGGTAGATCCCGTACAGCCCGCCCGGCCCGTCGTACCCGTCCGTCAGGTCGTTGTACGGGCCGACGACCGCCGACCCGGTGAACCGGGACGGGTCGGACAGGGGGGTGGCGTCCAGCGGGGACCCGAACTGGAGCCGCGGACCGCCGGCCGTCCGGCCCTCCGGCAGGGTGTTCGGCAGGCTGTTGTTGTACGCGGTGATGTTCTGGGTGTCCTCCAGCCGGGTGGTGTCCACCCGCAGGAACCCGCCCAGCGGCTGCCGGTCGGCGAACTGCTCGGACCCGCCCAGGTAGACGACGTTCGGGTTGTTCGGGTCCACCGCCAAGGACTGGGCGAAGTTCCCGTTCGACCCGGCGAACCCGCTGAACGGGTCGTACTCCGGGTGGTTGGCGTCCCCGGACACGTCGTTCGACCCGTACCCCCGGCCGCGGAAGATGCCGGTGCCGAACTCCGGGACGTACGACGACAGCCGGACCCGGGTCCAGTTCCGGCCGAAGTCCTTGGTCATGTACAGGCCGTTGATGTTCCCGCCGGCCTCGGACACCAGGGCGTACAGCCACCCCTGGTAGGCGACGTTGCGGATCACGTCGTTGGTCAGGGCCGGGCCGGCCAGGGTGATCCGCCCCTTGTTCCCGGACGGGGTGCTCCGGGCCGGGTTGGTCGGGTCGCTCAGGGCGATCGGGATCTGGACCGGCGGGATCACCCGGTCGAAGTCCCGGAACAGCGGGTTCTGGCCGCCCCCGTCGAGCCGGTTGAGGGCCCCCGGGCCGCCGGCCGAGGTCGCGTCCGGGGCCTGCGGGGAGAAGAACACCCCCTCGCCGCGGAACGCGGCGTACATGATCTGGAGGTTCTTCGACAGGTTCGGGTCGGTCGGGTTGAAGAACGTCGGGGCGCTGGCGGCGGCCAGGAACACGTCGGTCGCCTGCCCGGCCCGGACCAGGGTCCAGGTCCGGCCGGTGTCGTTCGACCGCCAGATGCCCCCGCCGGTGCTCCCGCTCCCGGCCCCGCCGTCGCTCAGGGCGGCGTAGATGAGCAGCTCCCCGGCCGGGGTCGGGGTCGGGTCGATGACCACCTTGAAGGCGACCGTCCCGACGAACTTCCGGTCCCGCTCCGGGCTGTTGACCGGCAGGAAGTTGCCGGCGGCGTCGACGTTGTCGGTGCTGTCCAGCACCCGCCACGTCCGCCCGCCGTCGACCGAGATCAGGAACCCGACCCCGGCCGACGAGACGGCCGCCCCGCCCTGGATGGCCACCCCGCCCACGTCGCCCTCGCCGGTGGCGGCGATCACCACCGACTGGTCGGTGTCGCCGTTGCGGCCGAACACCGCGATGCTCCCGATGTTCAGGGCGAACGTCGGGCCGAAGTCGGTCAGCGGGACCCAGTCCGGGCCGAGCGGGTCGGTGGTCAGGAAGTTCGTCGTCTTCCACACCCCGCCGCTGGCCCCGCCGGCGTACACCGTGTTCCCGGACGGGTCGGACGGGTCGACGGCCAGCCCGGTCACCCGGCCGGTGTTGTACCCGCTGTTGTTGGCCGCGTTCTGGCTGGCCGGGCCGACCGGGGTCCACTGCTGCCGGCTCAGCGGGTTGCTCGGGTCCTGGGTGAAGATGCGGAACCCGGCGGAGAACCGGTCGGCGACCGCCTCGCCCAGCCCGGTGCTGGAGACGGCGAACGGCAGGGTCAGGGTGAAGTTCTCGATCGTCCCGGTCTGGGTCCCGCGGTTGGTGATCCGGAGCACCCACCGGCCGCGGGACGAGACCGGGCCCTCCGGCCGCTCGGTCAGCCGGCCGAACGGCTGCTGCGGGTTGAACACCCCGGCGGCCGGGTTGAACGGCGGCCGGGCGGTCGAGATCGGGGTCGTCCCCTGGTCGTCGAACACCGTCCCGGCGAAGTCGTTCTGGTTCGGGTCGCCCTGGACCCCGGGGCTGTCGAACAGCAGCACCTCGGACCCGTCCGGGGCGACCAGCACGCCGACCAGGTCCGGGACGTTCGGGAAGTCGATGTTCAGGGCCAGCCGGATCGACCGGCGGAGGGCCGGGTTCGGGTTGGTCACGTCCTGGCGGACGAGGAAGTCGTCCGGGATGTCCAGGCCCAGCTCGGCCGTCCCGTTGGCCGGGATGGTGACGTTCGACACCGGCGGGGTGGCGTACGTCCGGGTGGCCAGGTTCTCGCCCTCCTGCGGGTCGGGGATGCCGCCGCGGAGGAGCTCGAGGCCGGCGTTGTGGTTGACATCCAGGGCCGGGATCGGGTTCCGATTGGCCCCGGAGGCGGTCGCCCCGGCCGGGTTGGCCGGGACCCGCAGCGGCTCCCCGCCGGTCCCGGTCGGGGCGTCGCCGAACTCGACCACGTACTGGCCGGCCTGGGTGATCTGGCCGGCGGCGAAGCGGATGACGAACTGGCGGTCGTTCCCGCCCACCCGCTCCAGGGTGAACGTCCCGGGGACGGCCCCGCCCGGGCCGGTCACCCGGACCACGTCGCCCGGGGTGCCGACCGGCCGGTCGAAGGTGACGACCAGCTCGGTCGCCCCGGCGGCCAGCTCGGCGATCACCCGCGGCTGGTCGACCGCCCGGATGGTGTTGGTGTTCGGGTTCGGGTCGAGCGGGTTGGTCCCGAACTCGAACGTGTACCCGCCGCTGAGCACCTGGTACGGGAAGGTGATCTTGAACGTCCGGGCCCCGCCGGTGAGCGGGTTGACCTCGACCGGCTCGACGGCGAACGGCCCGGGGATGTCCCCGGCCGGGCCGGTCAGCCGGCGGATGTTCCCCGGGGTGAACGACGACGGGGCGATGTCCCGGTCGAACGTCACCGTCAGGATGCTCGTCCCCCGGTTGAGGACCAGGTTGTCCTCGGTGTCGGCTTGGCCGGCCGGGCGGTCGGCCGCCGACCCCACCACGTACGGGCCGGGGACGATCAGCGGGAGGGAGTTGGTGACGTACGGGAGGGTGAACGGGGCGCCGCGGACCGGCTGCGGGTTGGAGAACCGGTCCCCGGTGGGCTCGCCGGGGACGGCGTCGGCGTCCTGGTCCATCCGGTTGCCGGTCGGGATGGTCCGGATCCGGTCGGTGATGTTCGGGCCGATCGCGTAGCTGTACGTCCCGATCGCCGACTGCGGGTCGGCGAACCGGACGAAGAAGGTGGTCGGGCCGAACGCCCCGCCGGCCAGGGGGACGACCTCGGCCACCGGGATCAAGGTGGCGGCGACCCCGAGCGGGGTGGCGGGGCCGCGGAACCGGACCTCCACATCGGCCGGGGTGAAGGTGGCGGCGTCGATCGGCCGGTCGAAGGTGACGGTGAACCCGTCCAGCCGGCGGGTGCCGTCGGCGGCGAAGGTGTTGTTGTACGTCAGCCCGGCGACGGTCGCCGGGGCGATGACCGGCCCGCTGTCCCCGCCGACGACCCGCGGGCCGGCGGCGATGGTCGCCCGGCTGGCGAACAACTGGGTGCCGGGGGCGTTCAGGTTCCCGGTCCAGACGGCCGTCACCCGGCCGCCGGACGCGACCAGGCCCTGCCGCTGGCCGAACCCCCGCGGGGCGGCCAGCGGGGGGTTGTTGATGTTCGGGTCGCCCGGCAGGAGGGGTTCGACGTTGAAGGTGGTGACGTTCGACGGGATCGGCTCGAGGACGACCGTCTGGCCGGTGACCGCGTCGACCGCCGTCTTGCTCCGGTTCAGCCAGGTCTGGTTGCTCGGGACCTGGTCGTTGTACCCGCCCCCCTCCAGCCGCGGGCTGAACGAGTTCCCGCCGTCGATGCTGGTGGCGATGTAGGTGGCCACCCGGCCGTCCGAGGCGTCGTTCCGGGCGTCGTACCAGGTCACCACCACCGTCCCGGTGGTCTGGTCGACGGCCACCGTCGGCTGGAACTGCCACCGGTTGCCGTCGGAGAAGTTGTCCGGGCCGGGGCCGATGTAGGTGGTGAAGTTGTACAACTCGCTGCCGCCGTCGAAGTTGTCGTCGCTGATCCGGACCCGGTTGCTCCAGGTGGCCCCGCCGTCGTCCGAGTACTTCATGTACACGTCGGTGTCGACCAGGACCAGCGGCCCGAGGTTGGCCGGCCGGGCGTAGATCGGGTGGGTGTACGCCAGGTAGAGCCGGCCGGCGTACGGGCTGAACGACCCGACCGAGTTGTCGACGGCCGAGCTGGCCGACGCCCCGAGCCCGACGACCGGGGAGACGACCGGCCGGTCGGCCCCGACCCCCCCGCCCGGGTCGGCGGCGGGGTCGATCGGGAGGGTGCGGACCTCGGGGACCTCCCGGTCGTTCCCGAACCCGTTGTTGTTCAGGTACCCGGTGGCCTGGACATCGACGAACAGGACCCGCTGGTCCGGGGGCGGGGTGCCGTCGTTGTTCCGGTAGTCGGTGACGATCAGCTTCCAGGTGCCGCTCAGCTCGCCGGCGGTCCGGCCGGCGTACAGGGCCCGCAGCCGGTTGGCGAACGCGAAGTCGTCCGGGCGGACGTTGAACCCGAGGGCGGCCCCGCCGGTGAACCCGTTGGCGTTCTGCTCGTTGACCGCCCGCGGGGCCTCGTCGTCGAACGTGGTGCCGACGACGTTGCGGAGCAGCGGGTCGGTCGAGAACTCCCGGACCCCAATGTTCGGCAGGTCGGGCAGCCCGGGGAACGGGGCGGTGGTCGGGGTGTTGCCGGCGTTGTCGGTCCGGTTCAGGAGCAGGGTGACGCGGTCCCCGAGGGGGGACTCGAGCACGAGCCGCAGCTGGTTGACGTTGGCGTGGATCAGGGCCAGGGAGAAGTTCAGGTCGGTGATCGGGTCGTCCGGCCCGAGGTTCCCGGCGGCCTGGAGGTCGAGGTCGAACGGGATGGTGGTGGTCCGCTCGACGTTCGGGGTGCCGGTCCCGGCGTCCAGGATCGGGGCGTTCAGGTACTGCCGGGTGGTCCCGCTGGCGGTGACCGCCGGCCGCCCCACCTCCCCCTCGTCCGGGCGGAAGGTGTCGGTGAGCAGGATGCCCTCGATCGGGTCGTTGCCGGCGTCCGGGACGTTGGCCGGCCGGCCGACCGTCTGCCAGGTGAAGGTGATCGCCCCGCCCGAGACGTTCCGGTCCGCGGACGGGTTGGCCGGGACGAAGCTGATCTGGGGGAGTACGTCCCCGGTGAACGCGACGAACGGGCCGTCGTAGTACGGCCCGATGAAGTCCCCGTCGCTAACCAGGACCGGGGTGGAGAAGTTCTCCCCGCGGTCGGACGACCCGACCGCCTGGATGGCGTACGGGTTGGTCACCCGCGCGAACGGGGCGTCGGCGTCGACCCCGAGGGTGGCCACGGTGTTCCAGGCGACGAACACGCCCTTCCCGGCCAGGGTGTCGGTGACCGTCCGGCCGGTCTCCGGGTCGGTGTACGAGGCCGGGTTGTTGTTCACCGCGACGGTCGGGTTCAGGGCGGCGTCGGCCCCGAGCCACCGGTACAGGACGGCGGCCGAGTTCGTGAACCCGCCCCCGGTCGGGTCGAACCGCGGGTCGTCGAACGCCCCGTCGTTCAGGTCCCCGGGGTCGAGGTCGACCAGGGACGGGGTGCCGGCGTTGAAGTCGAAGGCGTACAGGACGATCGCCCCGCTGGTGCGGGCGGCGTTGTGCTCGGCGGCGGTGACGTACACCCGCCCGGTCCGGTCGAACGCGACCGACGCCCCGGTGGTGTTGGTGTACGCCCGCCGGGTCCGGTTGGTGTTCGGGTCCCGGGGGTCGATCCCCGGGTCCTGGAGGCGGAACACCCGGATCGCCCCCCGGTCCCCGGGGTCGGGCGACCCCGGGAGGGGGTCGAACGACTGCCCGTTGTCGAAGAACGCCTCCCACGACTCCCCGCCGTCGGTGCTGGCGTAGGCGATCAGGTAGGTGCCGTTGTTGGCCACGAACACCTGGTTGTCCGGGTTGTTCGGGTCGGCGGCGACCGACGCCTGGCCGAACGAGACCCCGCCGGTCACGCCGGAGGTGATCTGCTGGGTGCCGCGCACCTCCGGGGTCGGGAGGCTGGCCGGGACGACCCGGGCCTCGACCTCCTCCACCCGGAGCTTGACCGGGCGGGCGGGGCGGGCGGCCTGGGGCCGCCGGCCGGCCCGGGCCCACCGGCGGAGGAACTGCGCGAAGGCGGGGTTCGACATGGGTGCTCGTCCTGTGGCGGGCCGGTAGTGGCGAACCGTGTTCGGCTATGGGTCGGGGGCAGGCCCCCGTGGGTAGCAAGCGGCGGGGCGGACTCCGGGGAGCCGCGTCCTCTCTAAGACGGGCCGGGGGTGCGTAAAGTTTTGCCCGGCCGGGGGCCGTGACACGCCGCCCGGGGGCGCCCGGACGCACGACCCGGACCCCGCCCGGGGCGGCCGGGGGGGTCGAAGAACCTTACCCGCGCCGCCCCCGGGCCGGCTTGAGGCCGGACGGCCGGAGCCGCCGGAAACCGACCCCCGGCGTGGTGTGGTGCGGCTTCTTCTGGTCGTGCCAGAGCGGCCCGGCGGGGGTTGCCCGGGGGCCGATCGGCAACGAAATACCGCCCGCGGCGGTCGCCCGTCCGGTATCAGTTCGAGGGCAACCGACCCGGCGGGATTCGCCGATTTCGGCTCAAGTCGTCGGGCGGTTCCCGGGGCGGCGGGCCGGCGGCCGCCGCTCGTGTCCCATGAACAGGCGGCTCGAGCCCCCGCTCGCCGGCCGAATGTACTTTGCCAGCCCGGCCGGCCCGGGTATACTCATCGGTGTTCGTGCCCTCCCCGCCGCCCCCGCCTGCCCGCCCGTCCCGCCGATCCGGAGCACCGCATGCCGCTCCGCCCCGCCCTGGCGGCCGTCGCCCTGGCCGTCGTCGCGTCCGCCGCCTCGGCCGACCAGCCGGTCGAACAGGTGATCGACCGCGAGATCGACGCCGCCCTGGCGGCGGCCGGGGTCGAGCCCGCCCCCCCGGCCGACGACGCGACGCTCATCCGCCGGCTGACGCTCGACCTGGTCGGCCGCATCCCCACCCTCGGCGAGGTCGAGCGGTACGTCGGCTCGGCCGACCCCGGCAAGCGGGCCGAGCTGGTGGACCGGCTGCTGGCGTCGCACGGGTACGCCCGGCACCAGGCGGCCCAGTTCGAGGCGATGTTCAACCCGGACGGCGACCGCCGGGGCGGCAACCTGCGCGAGTACCTGGTCGGTGCGGTGGCGGATAATCGGGGGTGGGACCGGGTCTTCCGCGACCTGCTGTTGCCGGACCACGCCGAGCCGCCGGTGAAGGGGGCGGCCGACTTCCTCCGACCCCGCGCGGCGGACGCGGACCGGCTGACGAACGACGTGGGGGTGGCCTTCTTCGGGGTGAACGTCAGTTGCGCCCAGTGCCACGACCACCCGCACGTCAAGGACTGGACCCAGGCCCACTTCTACGGGATGAAGGCGTTCCTGGCCCGGACCTACGAGGCCGGCGGGGTGGTGGCCGAGCGGGGCTACGGGGTGGTCAAGTACAAGCCGACGAAGGGGCCGGAGCGGGCGGCCAAGCCGATGTTCCTGGCCGGCGGCCCGCTCGACGACCCCTCCGCCCGTGAGGCCACGAAGGACGAGGAGAAGGCCGAGAAGGCGGCCGCCGAGGAGGCCAAGAAGACGAAGACGGCCCCGCCCCGGCCGACGGTCAGCGCCCGGGCCAAGCTGGTCGAGGTGGCGTTACAGGACGGCAACGCCGACTACCTCGCCCGGTCGATCGTCAACCGGCTGTGGCACCGGTTCTTCGGCCTCGGGCTGGTGACGCCGCTCGACCAGATGCACGCCGAGAACCCGCCCAGCCACCCGGAGCTGCTGGCCTGGCTGGCGAGGGATACGGCCGCCCACGGGTACGACCTCAAGCGGCTGGTCCGCGGGCTCGTGCTGAGCGAGGCGTACTCCCGGTCGAGCCGGTACGGGACCGAGGCCGCCCCGGACCCGCGGCTGTTCGCCGTCGCCCGGCTCAAGCCGCTGACGCCGATGCAACTGGCCGCCTCGCTCAAGGTCGCCGGGACCGACCCGGCCGAGTGGGAGAAGGGGAAGCCGGAGGAGTTCGAGAAGCGGATCGAGCAGGCCGAAGGGGCGGCCCGGGGGTTCGCCGGCCTCTTGGCCCAGCCGAACGACAACTTCCAGGTGGGCGTCGGTGAAGCCCTGCTGTTCAGCAACGGCGAGCGGGTGACGAAGGAGTTCTTGACCGACGGCGGCGGATCACTGCTGGGTCGCGTGAATGGCGCGGAGGACCCGGCCAAGGCGGTCGAACTCTTGGTGAAGGTGGCCTACGGCCGGCCGCCGACCGACGCCGAGCGGCGTGCACTGGTCGAATACGTCGAGGCCCGGAAGGACCGCCCGGCCGAGGCGTACCGGCAGGTGCTGTGGGCGCTGGTGACCGGCCCCGAGTTCCGGTTCAACTACTGACGGAGTTGCCGATGCGATCCCACTGTTGCGGTTCCGCGGCCCACGCCGTCAGCCGGCGGGCGTTCCTCGGGGCGTCGGCGGCGCTGGCCGCCGACATGACCGGCCTCGACGTGCTCGGCACCCCGGCCCTGGCCGGCGAACTCAAGAAGGGCCAGAAGCGGGTCATCCTGCTGTGGCTGGCCGGCGGGGCGAGCCAGCTCGAGACCTGGGACCCGAAGCCGGGGGCGATCACCGGCGGCCCGTTCGCGGCCATCCCGACCGACGTGCCCGGGCTGCACATCTCCGAGCTGATGCCCGAAATGGCGAAGCGGATGAAGACGACCTGCGTGATCCGCGGGCTGAACACCAAGAACGGCGACCACGGGGCGGCGGCCAGGATCATGATGCGGGGCCGGCGGGACGAGGCCGGCCTCCGCTACCCCGACCTGGGGGCGGTGGTCGCCCGGGAGATGGGCCGGGCCGACAGCCCGGTGCCCGATTACGTCACCTTCTACACCCAGACCGAGGGCCGGAACATGGCCCCGGGCGACGCCGGGTTCCTCGGCGCCCGGTACGGCCCGATGGAGCTGACAACCAGCTCGACGCCGGAACACATCCGCCGGCCGGCCGGACTGTCGGACGAGGACCACCTCGCCCGGGCCGACCTCCGCGACCTGCTCGGCAAGGACTTTTCCCGCGGGCGGTCGTCCGACGCCCTGGCCAGCCAGGGCGAGGCCTACGGCCGGGTCCGCGGGCTGATGGCCAGCGAGTCCCTGTTCGACAGTTCCAAGGAGCCGCAGAAGGTCCGGGACCGGTACGGCCCGACCCAGCTCGGCCGGCAGTGCCTCCAGGCCCGGCGGCTGGTCGAGGCCGGGGTGCCGTTCGTCCGGGTGGCCCGGGCGTGGTGGGACAGCCACGGCCAGAACTTCGAGACGCACCAAGAGATGGTGCCCGAACTCGACCGGGTGATGGCCGCCCTGATCGACGACCTGGGCGAGCGGGGCCTGCGGGACGACGTGCTGGTGCTGACGCTGGCCGAGTTCGGGCGGACGCCGGCGATCAACGCCAGCCTCGGCCGGGACCACTTCGCCAGCGCCTGGAGTATGACCATGACGGGGTGCGGGGCGAAGGGCGGGGCCGTCTACGGCAAGACCGACGCGAAGGGGAACACGGTGACGCACGAGGAGGTGAACGCGGCGAACCTGTTCGCCACGATCTACGCGGCCCTCGGCATCAACCCGCACAAGAACTACTACGTCGGCAGCCGGCCGGTCCCGCTGGTCGACCCCGGGGCCGAGCCGGTGACGGCCGTGCTGGGCTGAGCCGCTACTGGTAAGATGGGATCATCGCCCGACGGGAGGCCGACATGGTCATCACCGACGATTCCGACGAGGCCCGGGTTCGGGCGGCCTACCAAGCCAACTTGGCCGCCTACCTGCGGATGAAGGACGAGATCGACGCGAACTACCCGAAGGGCCGACAGGTGGCCATCGACGGCGGTCGGGTTGTGGCCGACGCGGAGTCGTACCCGGCGCTGAACGCCCGCCTGAACGAGATCGGTCGGAGCGACCGGCACGCGCTCGTCGTCACGGCCGGCGAGGATGAACCGGAGCCCCTCGACATCCTGTAACCCGCCGGGGTCGCCCCGATGCCCGAACAGCGGAACCCGTACCGGGCCGGGCGACCGTGGCTCCGGCTCGGGTTCATGACGATCGACGGCACCGTCCGCGAGCTGGAACTGGTGGCGGATACCGGCAGCCCCGGGGCTGTCATCGTCGGCGAGACCCTGTTCGACCAACTGGTCCACGACCGGGTTCGGGACCGGCCGGGGAGATTCGGCACCCACCGGGCCGGCTGGGTGAGATTGTACAGTCCCGAACTGGCCTTGGTCGAGTTCGTCCTCGGGTACGGAAACGACGACACCGCCCGGACCGCCGGCCGGTCGTCCCTCCGCTTCGCCGGGCTGGTCGGCCTCCCGATCCTCCGCCTCGGCGAGTACGGCGGCAATGCCGACGCCTTCTGGTTCCGATACCCGTCCGCCACCCCACCCCCGGACGCCTCATGACCGCACCCAGCCCGGACACGCTCAAGCTGGTCAAGAGCATCGACCGGCCGGCGGCCGTGTTCGCCGTCGCCGCCGAGCCCGACTCGCTGCGGGTCTATTTCGGTTCGCAGGACTTCAAGGTTTACGCTGCCGACCTCGCGGCCGCGAAGGTCGAGCCGAAGGAACTGCACGCCCACGGCAGCTACGTCACCGGCGTGGCCCTCGCCGGGAAGCACCTCGTCTCCGGCGGGTACGACCGCAAACTCGTCTGGTGGGACACCGAAGCCGGGGAGGTCGTCCGGACGGTGGACGCCCACGCGAAGTGGGTCCGCAAGGTGGTGGCGTCGCCGGACGGCTCGCTCGTCGCCAGCGTCGCCGACGACATGGCCTGCAAGCTCTGGGACGCGGAGACCGGCAAGCTCGTCCGCGACCTCCGCGGCCACAAGGAGCAGACGCCCCACGACTTCCCGTCGATGCTCTACGCCGCGGCGTTCTCGGCCGACGGCAAACACCTCGCCACCGCCGACAAGGTCGGCCACGTCGTCGTCTGGGAGGTCGAGACGGGCAAGGAGGCGGCCGCCGTCGAGGCCCCGGTGATGTACACCTGGGATCCGGTCCAGCGGCTCCACTCGATCGGCGGGGTGCGGTCGGTGGCCTTCTCGCCGGACGGGAAGTGGCTGGCCGTCGGCGGGACCGGCAAGATCGGGAACATCGACCACCTCGAAGGCAAGGCCCGGGTCGAGGTGTGCGACTGGGCGGCTGGGAAGCAGGTCGCCGAGTTCCGGAGCGACAAGTTCAACGGGCTGGTGAACCGGCTCGCCTTCGCCCCGGACGGGGCGTGGCTGCTCGGGGCCGGCGGGGCCAACGAGGGCTTCCTCCTGTTCTTCGACGTGGCCGCCCGGAAGGTCCTCCGGCAGGAGAAGCTGCCGATGCACGTCCACGACTTCGTTCTGGGTGACGACGCGAAGTCGCTCGTCTGCGTCGGCCACAACCGGCTCACCGCCCACACCCTCGGCTGATGGCCGCGTCGTAGCATATCCGGATGACGCTCCCCCGCATCGCCGTGACGATGGGCGACCCGGCTGGGGTCGGGCCCGAACTCTGCCTTCGGCTCCTCGCCGACCCGGCCGTCCGCACGTTCTGTTCCGCGGTCGTCTACGGCGACATCGGGGTCCTCAACCGCGTCGCCGACCACCTCGGCCGGCCCCGGCCGGACCCGGCCGGCGTGAACGACCTCCGGGCGATCGACGCCGCCGGCTTCGAGCCTGGCCGGGTGTCGGCCGCCTGCGGGGCGGCCGCCTACCGGTACTTCACCCGGGCCATCGACGACGCCCTCACTGGCCGGGTGGATGCCATCACGACGGCCCCGCTGAACAAGGAGGCGCTCCACGCCGCCGGGTTCCCTTACCCGGGGCACACCGAAATCCTGGCGTCGCGCACGAACGCCGAACGCTCCTGCATGATGCTGACGGCCGACGAGATCACCTGTAGCCTCGTCACCGTCCACGTCGGCTACCGGGAGGTGCCGAACCTCCTCACGACCGCCCGCATCCTTGACACCATCGAGCTGACGGCCGCGGCGATGGAGCGCATCCGCGGCCGCAAGCCCCGGCTACTCGCCTGCGGGCTGAACCCGCACGCCGGCGAACACGGGCTGTTCGGCGACCGGGAAGAAGAACGGGTCATTACCCCGGCCGTCGAAGCGGCCCGGGGGAAGGGGATCGACATCGACGGCCCGCTCCCGCCGGATACTGCTTTCCTTGCCAAATACCGCCGGGCCTCGGACGCCTACGTCTGCATGTACCACGACCAGGGGCTGATCCCGCTTAAGGCCCTGGCCTTCGAGGAGGCGGTCAACGTCACCCTCGGGCTGCCGATCGTCCGCACGTCGGTGGACCACGGGACCGCGTTCGACATCGCCTGGCAGGGGGTGGCCGACGTGTCCAGCCTGGTGCAGGCGGTCAAGCTGGCCGCCCGACTGGCTAAGGGTTATAGACCGGCCCGCAGCTGACGCAGACTTCGTCGCAGATGAAACCAGGATCAGCGGGGAATTGATTTCTTCCGCTCGGTTCTTAATCTGCGCCGGAGTCTGCGTCATCTGCGGGCCAGTCTTCTCGGAGTGAGCAACGATGGCGACCGAAGCCGAACTCAAGGCCCTCGGCGAGCAGTACGTCCCGAAGGACTACGACCCGGCCCTGTACCGGGCCCGGCACTCGTTCGCCCACGTCCTCGCCCAGGCCGTGATGGAACGCTTCCCCCAGGCCAAGCCGACCATCGGCCCGCCGGTCGAGTACGGGTTCTACTACGACTTCGACCTCGACGCCACGCCGGGCGACGCCGACCTGAACTGGATCGGCAACCGGATGCGGGAGATCATCAAGGGCAGGCACGCCTTCAAGGTGAAGGAGATCACCGCGGCCGAGGGCCGCGAGCTGTTCAAGGACAACCCGTACAAGGTCGAGTTGATCGACGGCCTGACCAGGGGCCAGGACGACTACGGCAACGCCGCCCAGGCCGGCCCGCCGACCATCACCGTCTACCAGCAGGACACGTTCGCCGACCTCTGCCGCGGGCCGCACGTCGAGACCACCAAGGACCTCGACCCGAAGGCGTTCAAAATCACACAAGTCACTGGGTCGTACTGGCGGGGGGACGAGAAGAACAAGGCCCTCAAGCGGTTCCACGCGACGGCCTGGCTGTCCGAGGCCGACCTGAAGGCCCACCTCGCCCGGCTCGAAGAGGCCGCCCGCCGGGACCACCGCAAGCTCGGCAAGGAGCTGGAACTGTTCTCGAACGAGCCGGTCTTCGGGTCCGGGTTCCCGATGCTCCTGCCGAAGGGGGCGACCGTCCGCCGGCTGCTCGAAGCGTTCATCACCGACTACGAGCGGGCCGCCGGGTACCAGCACGTCTACACCCCGGACGTGGCCAAGAAGGAGCTGTACCGCATCTCCGGCCACTGGGACCACTACAAGGACGGGATGTTCCCGCCGATGGACCTGGGCGAGGGCGGGCAGGAGTGGGACGAGTTGTGCCTGCGGCCGATGTGCTGCCCGCACCACATCCAGGTGTACCAGATCAAGCCGCGGAGCTACCGCGACCTGCCGATCCGAATTGCCGAACTCGGGACCATGTACCGGTACGAGCGGTCCGGGGTGGTCGGCGGGCTGTCCCGGGTCCGGTGCATGACCCTCAACGACGCCCACCTGTTCGTCCGCCCGGACCAGGTGAAGGCCGAGATCGCCGGGGTGATCGACCTGATGAAGAAGGCCTACGCCGACCTGGGCATCACCGAGTACCGGTTCCGGCTGTCGAAGCACGACCCGGCGGACACCCACAAGTACGTCGACAACCCGGCCATGTGGGAGAGCAGCATCCGGATGCTCCGGGAGGTGCTGCAGGAGTCCGGGCTGCCGTTCTTCGAGGCCGACGGGGAGGCGGCGTTCTACGGCCCGAAGATCGACGTGCAGGTGAAGGACGTGCTGGGCCGGGAGGAGACGCTGTCCACCATCCAGGCCGACCAGCACCTGCCGGAGCAGTTCAAGCTGGAGTACAAGGACGCGGACGACACCCCGAAGCGGCCGGTGATGATCCACCGGGGCGTCATCAGCACGATGGAGCGGATGACGGCGTACCTGATCGAGTTGTACGCCGGGGCGTTCCCGCCGTGGCTGGCCCCGGTCCAGGTCGGGGTGGTGCCGATCGCCGACCGACACTTCGAGTACGCCCGGCAGGTGACCGGGCAACTCCTGGCGAAGGACTTCCGGGTCGAGGCCGACCTGAGCGACAAGCGGATGAACAACAAGGTCCGGGAGTTCGCGTCGCAGAAGGTGCCTTACGTCCTAGTGGTCGGCGACAAGGAGGCGGAGGCGGGGGCGGTGAGCGTCCGGTTCCGCGGCCAGGACGCCCAACAGGTGATGCCGGCGGCGGGGTTCGTCGAACTGCTGGAGAAGGTTGTCAAGTCGCGGACGCCCAGTCTGGCGGCATAACGGCAACCCGGCCGTCCCCGCGTGTCGGCCTCCGGCGCTGATTGGTTTGGTTCGGCAACCCGCACCCCCTGCGGCCGAACCAATGAACCCGGTCGGACCGACGACCATTATCCGGTAAGGCTCGCGCGAGCGGGCGTCACCCGTTCGACACCGGGTCCGCTCTCCGAACCCGCTCTTCGCTCTCCATGTCCCTCCGGGTGATAGTCCTTCGGAGGGGGTGACGCGATGACGATCGTCCCGCGGACGTGCGAGCGGTGCGGCGGGGAGGTGCCGGCCGAGCGGGTCGAGGCCCTGCCGGACACCTGGGTCTGCGTTCGGTGCAGCCGGGAGATCAACGGCGAGTTCGACGTGTACGTCATCCCCGAGCAGACCGGGAAGGCCGGCAGCCTGAAGAAGAACTACGGCGGGTACACAACCCGGAAGGTTCGCAAGCCGCTCCGGCCGGCCGAGTGACCCGGGCGTTGCATCGGCCCCCGGATGGGTGTAAACTGCCCGGCGGTCGCCCACACCGGAGCCTGCCGATGCCGCTGACCGTCGAGACCGAGCAGGAGGCCGACGGCCGCTGGCTGGCCGAGGTGCCCGACCTGCCCGGGGTGATAGCTTACGGGGCGACCCGGCAGGAGGCCGTCGACCGGGCCCAGGCCCTCTCACTCCGCGTCCTGGCCGACCGGCTGGACCACGGCGAAGCTCTGCCGCAACTGGCCCACGTCTTCGCGGTGGCGCCGTGAGCCAGTTGCCTTCGGCTAAGGCCCGGAAGGTCCTCGCCGCGCTCCTGCGGATCGGCTGGAGCGTCAAGCGGCAGTCCGCGTCGCACAAGATTCTCGAACGGATCGCCTGGCCGGACTACGTGTTCGCGTTCGGGGACGACGACGAGATCGGGCCGCGGATGCTGGCCCGGATCGCCAAGCACACCGGGCTGGCCCCCGGCGACTTGTAGCCGGCCGCCCGATCACACCTTGAACACGTCCTTCACGTTGTCCCGTAGCAACCGGGTGCCGAGCGCGACGGCGTCGGCCTCGGACAGCAGCCCCGGGCGGACGTACTCGTCGGCCAGTACGCCCGCCAGCACCCGCCGGTACATCGCGTACTTGGGCAGGACGAACTCCAGCTTGTAGGCGTCGCTGTAGTACCCGACCAGCTTCGTCTTCGGGACGGCCTGGAGGCGTTCGGTCAGGTCCTGGCGGATGTACGCCGGGACGTTCGAGTACCACCAGTGGCCGAGCGGGACGACGTTCGGGAACAGCCACGAGTAGGCGACCAGCTCCTGGTTCTGGCCGCTGGTCAGGACCGACACCGGGAACGTCACCTCCGGGAAGGCGTTGAACACCCGCCGGTACTGGATCAGGCTGGTCCGCTGGTCGAACAGGTCCTGCCCCTGGTAAACGCCGTTGATGTAGACACGGCGGTTCACCCCGACCATCAGGTCGAACGGGAGCTTGAACTCGCGGCAGAACTCGGCGATCAGCCAGAAGATGCCCGGGGCCAGGTCACGGCCGTCGTGGAACCGGAACTGCTCGTAGAAGAACTCATCGTCGTAGTGGGCCGGCTCGAAGTCCGGCGGCAGGGAGATGGCGCAGGCCTTCGCCCCCTTGCGGGTGAAGTGGAGGAACAGGGCGGCCAGGGCCTTCCGCAGGCTGGCCGCGTCCCCGACCCGGATGCCGGTCGCCTTGTACAGCCGGTCGCGGGTGTCGGCCCGGTCGAGGTGGAAGACGAGGGTATCCGTCCGCAGGCAGGGGACGTATCGGTCGGTATCGAAGTCCCGCAGCGGGTCGTCGAACTCGTTGGTCAGGAAGATTTTTTCCAGCCTCGTCTTCCGGAAGACCTGCTGTTCCCAGGCGGCCTGGCCGAACGTCTTCGCGGCGGCGTCGAACAGCCGGTCGGCGTGGGCCGGGGTGATCCGGCTGCCGGTGAACCCGAGGAACGTCCGGGCGATGTCCACCAGCCAGCCGTACTGGGCGGTGTTGTCGAACCGGTCGAGGTGACGAACGATCTCCCGCACCCGGTCCCGGGCCGGGACGGCCGGGTCGAGGGGGTCGCGGCCCATGCCGGCCGAGTGGGCCAGCTCCGTGTAGTAGTGATAGCCCAGGATGTCGTCGAGCGACTTGGCGACCGGCTTGAGCGGGTCGATGTGCGAGTGCGGGTCGATCAGCGGGACGGCGGCGAGGGCGTCGGTCAGTTCGGTGACGAGCGCGTCGGCCGGCATGTCGGATGGCCCCCGGGCGGACTTTACCGATTCTCCCCCCGGTACGTCTTACCACCGGCTGGAGAATTTACAAACCGCGACGGCTCGGTCCGGTGGGCCGCAGAAAACCGAGTCGCACGATTCAGACCGATCGGAAATCCGGCCAACGACTTAAGCCGTGTCGGCGTCCACCGTGCGGCTTCGCTTCCGGTTCCCGGCACGGCCGGTGCTTTACCACGGATCGTCCGCGACGAGCTTCCCCCAAGCGAGTCGCGGGTCGGTGCCGGGCCGCGACGGCGAGCCTTCCCCCAAGGCGAGCCAATCCCCCAACGGCGGCCCGACGCCGAGCGACGGAAGGCCGGCCGCCCCTTCCCCCGGGGCGGCGGCCGCGGGAGAGAGTTCCCCCCTCTCCCGGACAGGTCGAACCGCACGTCCGTACCCCCGTCCCCCCGCAACCTTCCCCCGCGCCTCCGCCGTCCCCCACGGCGGAGGCCCTCTTTTTGAGTAGTGTTTAGTGTGGGAGTGTCGGAGTGTTTAGTTACGGCGGAACGAGTCGAAAATTCGGTCTGAACAATCCGACACTCCCACACTAAACACTACTCCAGGTCGAGCCGCCACCACGCGATCGCCAGGAAGCCGGCCCCGAAGGCGAGCAGCATCAGGCAGGCGGTGGTGACCACGGCGAGCTGTGGGTCCGGGCTGCCGAGGAGCTGGCTGTAGGCGTCCAGCGCCCAGGCGTGCGGGGTGACCAGGCTGGCCCGCTTCATCGACTCGGGCATCAGCTCCCGCGGCATCAGCGACCCGCTCACCCCGCCGAGGACCAGCACGAGCAGGGTGCCGTAGACGGCCACTTGGGTTTCCGTCTTGGCCACGGCCGCCACCAGCATCGCCAGCCCGACCGCCGCGGCCGAGGTGCAGGCCACCACCGGAACGAGCAGCCACGGCCGCGGCCCCCAGGAAATGCCGAACAGGAGCCGCCCGGCCAGCATCAGCAGGAACCCCTGGGCCAGCGACACCAGCAGGCACGGCAGCAGCTTGCCGACGAGGACTTGCCACCGGGCCAGCGGGGCCGCCCGGAGCCGGACCAGGGTGCCATGCCGCCGCTCGGCGGTGAACAGCCAGCCGACCGACAGGACCAGGAAGAAGGCCGACAGGACGGTGTACTGGGGCACCAGGACCTGGTACCGCTTGGTCCCCGGCTCGGCGTACACCGCCCGGTTCCGGTCGGCCCCCTCCCGGCCCTGGTTGCGGGTGAGCTGGGCCCAGGTCGGGGCGGTGAAGTCGTAGCTCGGGAACAGGTCGCCGACCCGCTTGCGGACGGCCGGCCCGACCTCCGCCCGGACCGCGGGGGTGAGGACCTCGCCGAAGGCGAGGTCCTTGCCCATCGCGGCCAACAGCTTCGGGTCCTGGAAGGCCCGGCCGACGGCGGCCCGGAACTCCGGCGTCCGCCGGGCGATCGTCGCCGCGTCGCCGGTCGCCTTGAGGAAGTCACTTCCTTTCGCCTTACGGAACTCGTCCAGGGCGATCGCCGCGAAGTTCGGGTCGGCGGTCAGGGCGGCCAGCAGCTTCTGCACCACCGGGTCGAGTTCCCGCAGCACGTCCGGCGGGATCGGCTTGCGGTCCTGGAGCATTTCGGCGAGCTGTTCCATGAACCGGTCGTCCCCGACCCGGGCGAACGCCTGGCCGATCATGTACGGGATCAGGACGCGGAACAGGCTGACCTGGGCCACCTGCTCGATGATGGCCGAGGCGGTCGGCTGGGTCGGGTCGCGGAGGACGGACAGGCCCACCCGGTCGAGGACGACGCCGTCCCGGCCGAACGGGTTGACCGGCTCGAACCCCGGGGCGGCCAGGAACGACGACCGGTCCATCCGGTCGCTGAAGTCCGGGCCGAAGACGAGGACGGCGGCCCGCTTGCCCCGGGCGACCAGGTCGCGGGCCGCCTCCTCCGAGTCGATCACCTCGACCCGGATGCCGGCCCCGCCGGCGGTGCCCGGGTCGGCCGTCAGGTCGTCGACGACCACCTCCGACCACGGCTTCGGCGGGAACGTCCGGCCGGCCTTCGCCGGCAGGCCGGCGTCCCGGACCACGACCGACACCCGCAGCCGGTCGTCGGGCTTCTCGCCGAACCCCTCGCCCAGGGCCAGCCCGAGGACCAGGATCAGGACGACCGGCATGAGCAGGAGGACGACCGCCGACCGCGGGTCGCGGAGCAGCAGCCGGAGGTCCTTCAGGGCCAGGGTCAGGGTCGGCATCGTCAGTCCCGCAGTCCCCGGCCGGTCAGGTGGAGGAAGACCCGCTCCAGGGTCGGCTCGCGGGTCGAGACGGCGGCCAACTCGACGCCGGCCGCGGCGCAAAGGGCGGCCACCTTCGCCAGCACCGGCGGGAGGTCCTCGACCACCAGCTTGAAGCCGTTGTCGGCCGGGGCCACGGACTTCACCCCGTCGACGGCGGCGAGCCGGGCGGCGAAGCCGGGCGGGGCGCCCGCCACCGCCACCCGGAGCGAGGCGTCGAGCGTCTTGAGCAGGTCCGGCAGGGTGTCGCAGGCCCGGACCCGGCCGCCGTCCAGGATGGCGATCCGCCGGCAGAGCTGTTCGACTTCTTCCAGGTAGTGGCTGGTGTACACGACCGTGACCCCGGCCGCGTTGAGGGCCCGCACCTGCTGGTAGATGTGGTTGCGGGACTGCGGGTCGACGCCGGTGGTCGGCTCGTCCAGGAAGACCAGCTTCGGCCGGTGGACGACGGCTGCCGCCAGGTTCAGCCGCCGCTTCATCCCGCCGGAGAAGGTGCCGGCCCGGTCGTCGCCCCGGTCGGACAGGCCCACGGCCGAAAGGACCTCTTCGATGCGTCCGGCCAGGTCGTCGCCGCGGACGCCGTAGAGCTTGCCGAAGAACCGGAGGTTCTCGCGGGCCGTCAGGTCCGGGTAGATGGACAGGTCCTGCGTGCCGATCCCGACCAGCCGGCGGAGGTCCCGGCGGCCGCGGCCGAACGGCTCGCCGAACAGCCGGACGGTGCCGCCGTCGGCGTCGGTCAGGCCGGTCAGGATGGAGATCAGGGTGGTCTTGCCGGCCCCGTTCGGGCCGAGCAGCCCGAACAGCTCGCCGCCGCCGATCGAGAGGGAAACGCCGTCCAGGGCGACGGTCGGTCCGTACCGCTTGCGCACATCGGCGACTTCCAGCACCGGGGCCGTCATCGGGCCTATCTTACGGCCGGGTCCCGCCCAACCCAGGCCGGGGCGGGCCGGCCGCGGCGGGCCGGGTGGGCTTGTGGCGGATGTCCCGGTCTCTTAAAACGGTCGGCAATCGTTCCGGGCGGGGCGGCCGGTGCCGCCCCTCACCCGCCGTGAACCCGTGGTCCAGGCCGGACCCGCGAAAGGTGCTCTCGCATGCCCGTCGTTGCCACCGCCACCGCCGGGGTTTCCCGGCACGATGTCAAGGACCTGGCCCTGGCGGCCAAGGGGAAGAAGCGGATCCTGTGGGCCGACCGGGACATGCCGGTCCTCCAGCAGGTGCGGGAGAAGTTCGAGCGGGAGCGGCCGCTCCAGGGGCTGCG
>JAIEQN010001049.1 GCA_019747685.1 Gemmataceae bacterium | reverse complement strand
CGGTCCGGGTCCTCCGGCGAGGCGGGCGTCCTCACCGCCCGTTGTACCCGGACCCGATTTACGAGACAGACCCTAGAACTCGCCGGCCAGGACGCCCCGGCACTGGACCTGGGCGACGCGGCCGACCCGGGCTTCCTCATCCAGCACAGCCAACTCATCTCGTCCAACGGGGCGCTGACCACCGGCAGCTCGTTCGGCGCCGGCCCGCTGGGCTGGCAGGTCACCGACGCCGGGGTCGAGTGGACGCAGGACACCGACGGCACGGACATCTTCGTCATCCACGGCACGCTCTCGATCACCGACATCTGGAGCGTGTCGGTCACGCTCGGCGACGGGGTCGACTACAGCAGCCCCAACTCCGGGATGAAGGTCCGGGGCGGCGACATCACCGTCAACGACTTCAGCATCTCGGTCAGCTACATCAGCGTCGGGTTCATCACCCTGAAGGACCTGACGGTCGGCTACGACAGCACGGGGTCGCTGATCGACATGGCCGGGACGCCTACTTCCCGGAGACGGGCGAGGCCCTGGCCGCGACGCTGGTGTTCGATGTCGCGTCGGACGCGGTCACGGAGTTCAGTTTCGGCATCGACTTCGGCGACGACCCGATCGCCATCGGCACGACCGGGTTGTTCCTCACGGCCGCCGGCGTCAGCGTCCAGAACCCCGACAGCCCGTCGAACTTCCTCATCAGCGGGAGCGTCGCGGTGCAGTACGGGGACGACCCCATCACCCTCGCCGGCGAGAGCGCGGAGATCGTCGCCGCCAAGGGCACCGTCACCGTCTCCGCCAACGAGTTCGTCCTCAGCGGCATCGTCTACTTCGGCGCCGACCAACCCTCCGCCGGGGACATCGACTCCGACGGCCTGCCCGACTACCACGGGCTGATCGGCACCGGGTCGGGGAAGGTCACACTCGACTGGGGGGCCAAGAAGTACTCGATCTCCTGCGACGTGAAGCTGTACGACGACACCTTCGAGTTCAGCGGCGACTTCGAGTTCGACGGCTCCTTCAACAGCTACTTCGTCTACATCGAGGCCGACGCGAAGGTCAAGGTCCCGGGCTCCATCCCGTTCATCGGCGGGCAGACGCTGGGGTCGATGCACTTCGTGTTCGACTACCAGAAGTCCGAGGGGGGCACGCCGTAGGGGTACGTCGCCGCCTGGACCAGCGTCAAATTCCTCCTCACTCACGTCGAGATCGGCGTCCGGTACGACATCGGCGACACCGCGGCGCAGTACCCGTCGGTGATCGGCCGGCACACGATCGACGACATCAAGGACGGCGGCACCCCGCCGGACGCCAAGGAGTACACCTACTCCAAGACCTTCAACGTGCCGCCCGGCTCGGACCTGGCCGAGTTCCAGGTGATCTGGCCCGAGGTGGCGGGCACGCAGGCGGTCGCGTTCCAACTGAACTCCGGCCCCATCGTCCAGCAGAGCGAGTACGCGAGCAACAGCGCCACCGTCCTCGCCAACCCGGCCGGGACGCACGAGAAGATGTCCCTGATCACCCAGATCACCGACCCGGCCGTCGGGAGCGACGACACCTACACCTACTACCTCTACAGCACCGAGCAGTTCGACGCCGACGACATCATCTGGCAGTTCACCAACACCGTGCAGACGCCGACGGTCGGCGTGGCCGACCTGCCGGCGTACTCGAGCACCGACCCCAGCATCCCGGTCACGGTCGACTTCTCGATCGGCACGGGCCTGGGGACCGGCTCCACGGTCACCCTGTACGCCGACACCGACGGCCAAGACTTCGACGGCGTCAAGGTGGGCGCCTTCACGCCGACGAACGATTCCGGGTCGGTGACCATCCCCTGGCCCCTCATCCACCTGCCGACCGGGACCTACTACCTGTACGCCTCGGTCAACGACGGCCAGAACGCCACGGTGGTCTCCTCCTACCTGGACACCTCGGTCTTCGTCACCGGGCCGATCAGCGGCCACGTCCTGGACCCCAACAACGGCAGCATCGGGGTGCCCGGCGTCCGCATGTTCCTGGACACCAACGGCGACGGGGCCTACGACCCGGCCTCCGAGCCGGAGTGGACCACCGACGGCAACGGCTACTACCGCTTCGACTACTCCGACGCGAACGACTCGGTGCCGCTGGTGCCGGGCCAGTCGTACCCGATCGGGCTGCTGACCCAGCCCGGCGTGTCGTTCATCGGCGGGACCACCACCCAGGCCAACCTGTCGGCGGCCGGCACCGTGAGCCTGTCGGGCAGCTTCAACCGCACCGGCATTTACGGCGACGGCAGCACCTTCTCCTCGACCGGGGGGTTCGACTTCGGCGGTCACGCCTACTCCAGCGGCCTCCTGGGCAACCACCTGACCTGGGGCGGCACGCAGTTCAACTTCGGCAGCGCCGGGGCCAACAACTTCATCTCGGCCGCCGGCCAGACGATCGACCTGCCGCAGGTCCAGGGCACGACGCTGCAATTCCTGGGCGCCGCGGTGAACGGCCCCCAGACGGGGACGTTGACGATCAACTACACCGACGGGACGACCTCCGCCGTCACCCAGAGCTTCAGCGACTGGTACGAGGGCGACCAGAACTACGCGAACGAGTCGGTCGCCCTCTCCATGAGCTACCGGAACAACTCGGACGGCACCCAGGACTCGCACCAGGTGAACGTGTACGGCTACAGCCTGGTGTTGAACTCGTCCAAGACGGTGAGGAGCGTTACCCTGCCGAACAACGCGGACGTGGAATTCCTCGCCTTCGCCGTGGTCAGCCCGTCGGGCTTCAACCGGATCGGCGTCTACACCGACGGCAGCACCTTCGCCCCGAACGCCGGCCTCGATACCGGCGGCCTCGCCTACTCCGCCGACCTGCTGGGGACCGGCCTGACCTGCAACGGCACGCCGTTCGCCTTCGGGTCGGCCGGCGCCTACGACGCCCTCGTGAGCGGCGGCCAGACGATCGCCCTGCCGCAGGGGAATTACACGTCGCTGCAAATCCTGGCGACCGCGGTCGGCGGCTCCAAGACCAACCAGTCGCTCACCGTCAACTACGCCGACGGGTCGGCCGCGCCGGTACTCCAGGACTTCAGCGACTGGTCGTCGACGGCGGCGACCAACCCGGGCGAGTCGGTCGCGCTGTCGATGTCCTACGTGGACCAGTACGACGGGACGACGGTCGTCCAGACGCACCGCCTGTACGGCTACAGCCTGACGCTGGACCCCACCCGCACCCTCCAGAGCACCACGCTGCCCGCCAGGTCCGGCGTGGTGATCCTGGCCGTCACGGCCGTCGGCACCATGACCAACCCGCAGGCGATGGTCGGCCCGTCGGCCCTGGTGCCGGGCGCGGACTTCGGCGTGTACGTCACGACCTCCATCAGCGGCTACGTCTACAACGACACCAACCAGGACGGGGTGTTGGACGCCGGGGACACCGGCGGCGGCGCGCAGGGCTGGACCGCCTACGCCGACCTCAACGGCAACGGGGCGTACGACGCCAACGAGCCGTCGGCCATCAGCACCGACGCCGGCTACTACCGCAGCTTCAACCTGTCCCCGAGCACGACCTACCCGATCCGGCTCTACCAGGACCCGACCTCGCAGGCGGACTACTTCAGTACGTCGTCCACCCTCCAGACCGTCACCACCACGGCCGTCCCGACGGACCTGGTCGCCAACGTCAACTTCGGCGTCCTCCAGTACGCCACCATCACCGGCACGGCCGCCAACTACTTCCTCGACTCCGACGGCAACCTGAACGGCACGACCGCCCCTCCCCCGGGCGGCTGGACGGTCAGCCTGCTCGACGGCACCACCGTCGTCCAGTCGGTCCCCGTGGTCGTGGACCCGATCCAGGTGGACCTGTCGGCCGCGGTGAACCGCGCGGGCATCTACGCCGACGGCAGCACCTTCACGACGGGCGGCCTGGACGGCGCGGGCTACGCCTACTCGGGCACCCTGCTCGGGACCACCCTGACCTGGGACGACACGCCGTTCGCCCTCGGCACCCCCGGCACCGACAACGTCGTCTCGGCCGCCGGCCAGACGATCACCCTCCCCAGCCAGCAGGCGGCCGCGCTCCAGTTCCTGGCCGCCGCCGTGAACGGGGTGCAGCAGAACCTGGGGTTCACCGTCACCTACTCGGACGGGACCGCGACCTTCACCCAGAGCTTCAGCGACTGGTACGCCGGGCCGCAGGGGTATTCCGGCGAGTCGGTGGCCCTCACCATGCCGTACCGGGTTTTCAGCGACGCACCACCCAGTCCCACGACATCTACGTGTACGCCTACAGCTTCACCCTCGGCCCGACCAAGACGGTCCAGAGCGTCACCCTGCCGAACAACCCCGACCTCGAAATCCTGGCCGTCGACGTCATCCCGGCCGCCAGCAACGGCGTCTTCACGTTCACCAACGTCAAGCCCGGCACCTACACGATCGCCCAGGAGACGCCGAGCGACTGGCTCCAGCTCAGCCCCGCCACCGGCTCGTACGCCTTCGGCTCCCCGACGACCGTCGGCCTCCCGACCACGCCCGTGGCGATGACCAGCCTCGACCTGAACGGGGACGGCTACACCGACCTGGCCGTGCTCTCCAACGACGGCGACATCAACCTCAACTTCTACCTCAACGACGGGGACGGCGGATTCACGCTCGCGACCGCCTACCTCACCGCCGGCAGCGGCGGCGGCGGCAGCGGCACCACGACGCTGAGCTTCGCGGCCGCCAGTTCCAACGACGGGTACGACCTGGTCGCCCTCGACGGCTTCCCCGCCGGCTTCGCCGACGCCTCCTCGCCGTCGCTGGGCGTCGTCAGCATCGGCGGCAAGCTCTACGTCGTCCGCAACGACACGACCCCGGGCGGCAACCCGACCTTCTACATCTTCACGAGCGAGTCGGCCGAGCTGCCGGGCGTGGACACGATCTACGGCTTCGGCACCGCCGACTTCAACAACGACGGGGAGACCGACATCGCCGGCTCTTACACCGGCAGCAGCGGCCCGACCCAACTGGCCGTTCACCTGATGGGCGAAAGCACCGAGGGGACTTCCCAGACCGAGGAATTCGCGCAGGTCAGCAAACTCGCCGTCGGCGACCTGAACCTGGACGGCAACCAGGACATCGTCTGGTACGCCGGCCACAGCAGCGACCGCGGCGTCTTCCAAATCCTGTACGGCAACGGCGACGGCACGTTCGGCAACAACCAGCAGTACAGCGTCGACGCCGGCAACGGCAGCGGCACCTTCCCGCCCAGTGTCAAGACGGCCGGCAACACGCAAATCGCCATCGCCGACCTCAACGACGACGGCCTGCCGGACATCGTGCTCAACGCCTCCTACGGCGACTCCGGCCCGTACTACCTGACGTTCTTCGAGCAGAACACCTTGGGCGACTTCGTCCAGGTGGACGACACCAACTGGATCACCACGAACTACCGCATCGGCGACCAGCCGTTCTCGGTGAACGTGGCGAACTTCCTCGGCACGGACTTCAACACGCTGGTCTGGATGGCCAACTACGGCGGCTGGTCGCTGAACTTCTTCGGCGACGGCAACGGCGACCTGACCGCCGAGACCGGCAGCAGCGGTCAGGTGTACAAGTACGCCCTCGGCTACGAGCCGGCCGACATGGAGGTCTTCGACGCCAACCTCGACGGCCTGCCCGACGTCATCCTCCTCAACGCCGCCGGCAACCAGCTCGTCGTCCTCCCCAACGCCTCCGCCCGCGCGACCAGCGTGACGACCGACTTCCTGTCCGGGGGCAACAACGGCCCGAGCTTCGTCAACGCCCAGACGAGCACCGGCGTCTCCGCCGCGGCTACGGCCACGACCGGGTTCGCGGCTTCGGCCAAGGCCGAGGAGGTCGCGGACGCGGCCCGGGCCGCCAACGTCACCGGCGTCGTCTACGACGACCGCGACCTCCACGGCACGCGGCAGCCGGCCGAAGGGGGGCTGGGCGGGGTTACGGTCTTCCTGGACCAGAACGGCAACGGCGTTCCCGACCCGGGCGAGTGGTCCACCGCTACCAACCCCGACGGCGCGTTCGGCTTCGCCGGCATCGCCGACGGCACCTACCGGGTCACGGCCGTCCTCCCCGCCGGCTACCTGGCCGCGGACCAGGACGCCATCGCCCAGCCGGTCGTGGTCCTGGACGGGCGGATCGTCTCCGACACCCCGGCGCTGATCGAGCTGGGGATGGCGCTCGGCCAGCAACTCGTGCGGTATACCGACAGCGTGGACGCCGGCGTCGACTGGACCCTCCGCGCCGCCGGCGCGTACTTCCAGATCGTCGACAACTCCACCGGCCGGGTGATCCAAAGCGGCTTGCTCGGCAGCCTCTACGGCGTGGACATCCTCGCCTCCAACTTCACCGCCGACGCCGTCACGGTCGACCTGTCCCGGACCGGGGCGTTCGCCCTGTCGGGCGGGATCCACGTCGCCGGCGGCCGGAACGGGGCGGGCGGCGGCAGCGTCCTCCGGATCGTCGGCTCGCCGGCCGACGCCGTGACCGCGTTCTCGCCGGGGAGCGCCGTCGTCGACGACGAGTTGCTGATCACGTGGACGGACAACGTCGGCGTCGTCTTCGACATCGCCCCCGCGGGGACCCCGGCGTACCTGACCGTGACGGGAGGTTCAGCCCAGCGGGCGGTCGCCGCCACGGCGTTCGCCGTCCCGCTCCAGGTCCGCGTCACCGACCGCTTCGGCAACCCGGTCCCCGGCGTCCTGGTCTCCTTCACCGCCCCCGCCGCGGGGCCGAGGGCGGCGCTGTCCGCCGCCGCGGTCGTGACCGACGCCAACGGGGTCGCCTCGGTCACCGCATTCGCCGGCACCGACGCCGGGAGTTACACGGTGCTGGCGACGGTCGGGTCCCTGTCGGCCGCGTTCGCCCTGACCAACCTGTCCAACCTGCCGTCGGTGATCGGGCCCGGCCCGGGCGGCGGGCCGGTCATCGTGACCAACCCCGACGGCACGACCCGGTTCTCGATCGACCCGTACCCCGGCTTTACGGGCGGGGTCCACGTCGCGGCCGGCGACCTGAACGGGGACGGGTTGGCCGACATCGTCACCGGGGCCGGCCCGGGCGGCCCCCAGGTCGCAGTCTCCGACGGGGGTACGGGGGTAATCCTGCGGAGCCTCTTCGCCTACGACCCGACCTTCCGGGGCGGGGTGAGTGTTGCGGCCGGGGACGTGAACGGGAACGGAATCGTGGACATCGCGACCGGGGTCGGGCCGGGCGGCGGGCCGAACGTCAACATCTTCGACGGAGCCACCTCGGCCGTGTTGCAAAGCTTCTACGCCTACGACCCGGCCTTCACCGGGGGGGTGTTCGTCGGCTGACCCGACGGACCGCGACCCCCGGGTTGCCGGGCGACCGACCGGCCGCCGGCAGGCGTCGCGGGGGTTCCGCGACCCCGGCCACGGCCCGGGTTCCTCCTTCAAGCGGGGCAGTGCGCGTGACTTCGCCCGGCGGACGGCGGCGGGCGTTCGGCCCGTCTCCGTGGCGACATCCGCCGGCGCCAGCCCGTCTACCACACACCCCCCTAACGACCGCCAGGTGGCAACCCCGAACTCGTTCCGGACCGGTTCCGGGTCGCGGCGGGGGTGACGACGCCGCGGCCGTGGCCCGATGACCGCCCCCGCCTCACGCCGTAGAATCTGGCAGACCAGCCGGCCGACGAGAGGGCGGCCCGGGGGACGCCCGCCCACCATCCGGACATCCATGCCCCGGTTACTGCTCCGCCTCTGGGACCGGTGGTTCGGCGGGCCGCTCCGGAAGGTCGAGGCCGAGGCACTGGCCGACCGGCTGTCCGACGCCGGCCGCCGGCCGGACATCCGCACCATCGCCGTCCTGCTCACCGCCGCGGTCTGTCTGACGTTCCAGAACTACGCCTCGCACCCGGACAAGCTGGCCCCGCTGGCCGGGGCGATCGCCGGTCTCGTGTCCGGACCCGTGGCCGAGGCCGACGTTCGGGAGACACTCCGCGAGTGGACGGTCAACCAGGGGCCGCAACTGACGTGGTTCGCCCTGTCCGCGATCCTCAGCTACACGGTGTTCCCGATCGCCGTCATCAAACGCGTGTTCCGCGGCCGGCTAACCGACTTCGGCCTCGGCGTCCGCGGCGTCGCCGCCGACTGGCCGGTCTACCTGGGGTTCGCCGCCGTCATCGCCCCGCTGGTCTGGCTGTTCTCGGCCGAGGAGCGGTTCCAGCAGGTCTACCCGTTCTACCGGGTCCACTCGCCGGCCGAGGTGGACGCCGCCTTCGTCCGGTGGGAGGTGGTCTACGCCCTCCAGTTCGTCGCCCTGGAGTTCTTCTTCCGCGGCTTCCTGGTCCACGGGACGAAGCACCGCTTCGGCGTCTACGCGGTGTTCGTGATGGTCATCCCGTACTGCATGATCCACTTCCACAAGCCCTTGCCGGAGTGCTGCGGGTCGATCCTGGCGGGCGTGGCACTCGGGCTGGTCAGCCTGGCCACCCGGTCGGTCTGGCCGGGGGCGGCCCTGCACATCTCGGTCGCCTGGGGGATGGACCTAGCCTGCCTCTACCGCCGGGGGATGATCGGCTGACCCGGCCGGCTACTTCCGCCCGGCCTTGGCCAGCTCCAGGTACTTCCGGTAGGTCGGCCGGGCCAGCAGCTTGTTCTGGATGACGTGGATCGCCTGGGCCACCTCCGCCTCGTCCGTCGGGTGCAGCTTCGGCAGGGCGAAGAACGCCCCGGCGGCCCGGGCGGTCAGGCCCCAGCAGTCGGCCTCGGCCTCGGTCATCCCGGCGGCGATGACGAAGTCCCGGTCCGCTTGCTTCGGCCTGGGCGGGTCGTCGGCCGGGGCCGCCCCGAGCGCGGCGGCCGCGGCCAGCGCCTCGCGCCGGGTCAACTCGTCCATCGTTCGTCTCCACCGGGGTGTGGGCCGGGCGACCTGTGATCGTCCCCCGCCGGGCGGCCGGCGTCAAGTCGGCGATTCGCCCAACGGCCGGACGCCGGCGGTCGTCACCTCGAACAGCCCGAACGAGAGCGGGTGTTCGGCGTCGGCCTCGATCTGCCGGAGCTTGCCGACGATCAGGTCGCGGTACGCCGGGCCGCGGTCCGGGAAGACGACCAGCGAATCCCGCTGCGGCACGACGGCACAGAGGGCGTCGGCCTTCAGCAGGTCCCGCGAGTGGTCGTACAGGTCCGGCAGCCGCAGGCAGGCCGACGCCCGCGGGTGGTCCGAGTAGAGGAGGAAGTGGACCGGGTCGCCGACGGCCCCGAGCATCTGGATCGACAGCCGGCCGTCGGCCTCGGCGAACCGGTCGAGGTTGTCCAGGGCCAGCCGGTGGGCCTCGGCCGGGGTCAGCCCGGCGGCCCGGAGTTGGTCCGGCGACACCGGCGTATGAACCGGCCCGGCGGCGGACTCGTGGTCCTCGAACACGACCGCGGACAGCCCGTGCCCGACCGGCACGGCGAGGTCGGCCCAGTCCGGGTTCGGTAGGTCGCGGACCAGGTACGGGAACAGGTGCTCGGTGTTCATCGGGTGGTCTCCCGCACGGGCCGGGAGGCCTGTGCCACCAGGAGGACAGCACGGGCCGGGAGGCCTGTGCCACCAGACTCTGACTTGGTGGCACAGGCCTCCCGGCCCGTGCGGCAGTGGCACAGGCCTTTCGGCCCGTGCGGCTCGCTCAGCCGCCGGACTTCGGGGCGGCCCGGCGGGCCGGGTCGAACGCCTTGTCCCACGCACTCGGCGGGCCGGGCGGCATCGCCCCGGGGACGCTCAGGTCGTGGGCCTTTGCCAGCTTGACCAGTTCCCGCGGGTAGGCCGGCCACTTCCCCTCCAGCCCCTCCAGGGCCTTCCACTCGGCCGCCGTCGCCTTCCTCCGCAGGTCGGGGAGGAAGGCCCGGACCTCCGGCTTGAACTCGGCCGGGCGGCTCGGCCCGAGGGCGAACGTCGGCGGTACCTCCAGTTGCTTCGACCGGTCGGCCTCGGCCGCCACCCCGAGTGCGAAGTCCGGCCACTTCCCGACCGCCGATGATAACCGCTCCTTCGGCTTCGTCCGGACGAAGTATCTCTGGGCGGCCGACCACAAGTCCGGGAAGTCGAGGACCGGCTTGCCGGACGCCGGCTCGGGAAGCGTCTCGTACTTGCGGGCGAGCTGGTACACGGCCCGGCCGAGCGGCCCCCACTCGCCGCCCTTCTCGGCCAGGTCCAGGGCCTCCCGCAGCCGGGTTTGTTCGACGCCGTTGAGCCGGGTCGGGCGGGCCGGGTCGTCCGGCCGGTAGGCGGCCCGGGCGAACGCCGCCACCCCCTTCCGGACGGCCTCGGCCTCCAGCGGCCCGACCCGCCCGAGCCGGGCCGCCTCCCACTGGAAGGCCGCGTCCTCCCACCGCTCCCGCCGGCGGTCCTCCTCGTCCTTCCAGAGCCAGAGGGTCGCGTCCCGCTCGGCCGGCGGCAGCTTCTTCAACTGCTCCCGCCGGGCGGCCGGCAGGGCCGCGACCCACTGGGACCGGCGGGTCGTCCGGACGGCGAGCATCCGGGCGTCGGCGGTCGGGGCCGCGAGGACCGCCGCCCGCTCGGCGTCCGGCAGCCGGTCGAGCCAGGCGGCGTAACACTCCAGCACCTGGGTCAGCCGGTCCCGGCGGTCGGCCGGTAGTTCGTGCAATTCCCGGTCGAACCGCCGGACCCGGTCCCGCTGCTCGGTCGGCAAGTCGCGGAAGGCGGCGGCGAGGGCGTCCAGTGTTTTACCGGTCGGCTTGTCGGGCGGCGGGGCCGGGCCGGGGGTCGAGTCGGCGGCCTCCCCGCCGAACAGGTCGGGGGCGGCCAGCCGCTCGACGAACGGGAGGTCGTCGGCGACCGCGTACAGCGGCAGGTTCTCGACCACCCGGAGGTCGGCCAGGGACAGCCCTTCGGCGGTGGGTGGAGTTGGTTGAGGCGGGGCAGGTCGCAACGCGCCGACAGCGAAGTAGCCGGCCACGAGCGACAGCCCGGCAGCGACGGTGATGCCGGCGGCCCGAGCCCACGGGCGGGAGCGGGGCACGGCTGAAGCCGTCGCTGTGCCGGTGCCGGACACGGCCGGCTCGGCGACTTGGGCAGTGGCCAGGGTGCGGGTGGCGAAGTCCGGCGACGGCTCGGGCTTGGGCAGGAAGTCGAGCAGGTCGAACGGCCGGCGGAGGGCGTCGGCCCGGTCACGGTAGGCCGGGTCGGCGGCCAGCCGGGCCTCGACGGCGGCGGCCGCGTCAGGGCCGAGTTCGCCGTCCAGGTAGGCGACCAGCTCGGCCTCGGCCGGGTCCGGCCCGGGGGCGTCGTCGGTCCTGTCCGGGGGGTTATTCATGGCCGCTCACCCGCCACCCGTGTTCGGCGCCCTTGCGGTACTCCAACTCCCAGCCGTGCCGCTCGAACACGGCTTGCAGAACGTCGAACAGGTCGGCCTTCACGACCGGCCGGACCCACCCGGCGATGATCCGCCGCTGCCAGCCGAACAACCGCGACGGGTCGCGCTTCGGCAGCAGGTTGAGGGTGGGGACGCTCTCCCCGTCGTAGCACTCGAAGGTCAGCGCCCGGAACCGGTCCCGGTGGATGGTATCGCGGCGCCGGCCGCTCCGCCAAAGTTCTAGCCGGTCGTCGCCGATCCGGACTTCCTCCCGGCCGAACACCGAGGGTGCGCCCCACACGATCAGCATCTCGGCGGCGGAAAACGGGAGCAAGGGGAGGACCCCGACCAGGATGCCTTCCGGGATGCCGCCGTCGGTCGTCAGGAGCCGCAGCACCACGCCCGTCAGGGCGAGCGTGCAGGCCGTCCAGAACGGTAGTACGACCACCAGCACCGCCACCAGCGCCCGGTCCTTCGGCACCCGCCGGTTCGACCACGCGATCACGTCCGCGTCGCCCTCGACGCGGTGATCGAACCCCGGCGGCAGTGGCGGCGTCATCGCTCGTCCTCCACCGGCGGCCCGCCGTCCAGCCCGACGTACCCCTTGAGGGCGTCCCGCAGTTGCACCCGGGCCCGGGCCAGCAGCGACTTCACCGCCTTCGCGGACATGCCCAGCACGGCCCCGATCTCGGCGTAGGGCATGTCCTCGAACTTGCTCAGCACCACCGCAGCCCGTTGCCGCTCGTTCAGGGTGTCCAGCGCCCGCCGGACGGCCGCCGCTAGCTCCAGTTGCCGCAGGTGGTGGCTGGGGGCGTTGTCCGGCCGGTCGGGGGCGGCGGCCTCGGCCGACCCGCCCTCGCCCGGCCCCTGTTGGGGTAACACCGGCCGCCGCTTCCGGTCCCGCCGGGCGTTCAGGGCGAGGTTGTGGGCGACGGCGAACAGCCAGGTCGAGAACTTGGCCGTCGGGTGGTACTTGGCCCGGGACCGGTAGACCCGGAGGAACGCCTCCTGGGCCAGGTCCTCGGCCTCGGCCGGGTCGCCGATCAGGTGCTGCATGACGGCGACCAGCCGGTGCTGGAACCGGCCGACCAGTTCGGCGAACGCGGCCGAGTCGTCGGCGTCCCGGACCCGGAGCATCAGCCGGATGTCCGGGTCCCGGAGGGCCATCTGGGAGCTGGTCAGCCCGGCGGACATGGGTCACCCGCCGTTGGGTCAGACCTCAGCCTGGTCCAGCGTGACGACGCTGCTCACGGCGTCGAACGTACTCGCGACCCGGAGGTTGTTCCCGAGCACGTAGAAGTACGCCGACCCCCCCGACCCGTCCTCGTTGCCGGCCCGCAGGGCGATGTTCTCCGGGTGTTCGACCAGCACCCGCTCGCCGTTCTCCATCATCAGGAAGAACGGACGGAACGGAACCGCCCGGACCATGTCCCGGGCCTCCGCCCGCATCAGCTTCCCCCGCTCGGTCATGGGCGCACCTCGTTGGTTAAGAACTCCTGCTCGACCTTCCGCCGCAGTTGGCCGCAGGCGGCGTCGATCTCCGACCCCTTCCGCTTGCGGACCTTGACCCCGACCCCGGCCCGGCGGAGCGTATCCGTGAACCGCCGCAGGTCGTCGTCGTGCGGCCGGCGGTACGGCAGCCCGTCCACCTCGTTCCACGGGATCAGGTTGACATGGGCCTGCCGTCCGGCCAGGAGGGCCGCGAGCTGCCGGGCGTGTTCGATCCGGTCGTTCAGCCCGCCCAGGACGACGTATTCATACGTCACCTGCCGGCCGGTCTTCTCGAAGAAGTGGTCGGCCGCGTCGAGGATGGCCGGGATGCCGGTCTTGTCGTTGGTCGGGACGATCCGGGTGCGGAGCGGGTCGTTCGGGGCGTGGAGGGAAACGGCCAGGTGGTACTGCTTGCCGAGTTCGGCGAGCCGCCTGATCTTGGCCGGCAGCCCGACCGTCGAGATGGTGACGTGCCGGGCCCCGATGCCCAGCCCCTTCGGGTCGCCGGCCACGACCAGGGCGTCGAGCAGGTTGTCGAGGTTGGCCAGCGGCTCGCCCATCCCCATCACGACGATGTGCGTGAGCCGGCCCGACCCCGGGACGAGGTTGCGGAGTCGGACGAGCTGCTCCACGATCTCGCCGGCGGTCAGGTTGCGGACCACGCCGTTGAGGCCGCTGGCGCAGAACACGCACCCCATCCCGCACCCGACCTGGGTGCTGACGCAGGCGGTGGCCCGGCCCTCGTCCTGGATCAGGACGCACTCGATCAGCCGGTCGTCGGCCAGCCGGAGGGCGAGCTTGTGGGTCCCGTCGGCGGCCTCCTGGTGACGCTCGACCCGGGTGGAGAAGACGGCGAACGCCCCGGCCAGCTCGGCCCGCAGGGCCTTCGGCAGGTCGGTCATGGCGTCGAACGACTCGGCCCGGTTGGCCAGGAGTTGCCGGCGGACCTGGCCGACCCGCATCGGCGGCTGCCCGCGGTCGGCGAGCCAGCCGCGGAACTCGTCGGCCGGCACCCCGAGGACGCCCGGCCGGGTGTTCACCGGCGGAGACGGGGGGTACGCAATCGGCAACGGCGGCAACGGGGACATGAGCGCATTCTACCGCCGGCCCGCAACCGGGGCAGCGGCGTTCGCCTCCGGGTGGAAAGTGCGTTCTGTCAGCACAATAACCGATCAAATTTCGCGATGATCGCTTGTGGTAGCCCGGGGCGCGGGTAGGGTGGGGGTGTGCCCCGCACCGCCCGCCGGGCACCCCGGCCGGGCGAACTTTTGGATGGGCCGCCTCGGTCCCCAGGACGGGCCCGGGCCGCCCGGAGGTTGCACCATGCTTCGCCCCTTGTGTGTCGGGTTGACGGCCCTGGCGGCCGCCCTCGGGGTCGCCCGGCCGGCCGCCGCCGGCGTCGTCGCCGTGCCGGAGGCCGCCGGCGTCCAGTACACCACCGTCGCCGGGGTGGTCACCGAGACGTTCGACGCCACCCCGCAGATGCAGTACACGGCCCTGGCCACCGCGGCCGGCGGCCTGTCGGCCGCCGCCCCCGGCCTCGGGGTCATCCCCGGGGACCTGTACGGCGGGTCGCTCCAGACCCCGTACATGGGGGTCGGGATCAGCAACGCCCCGGCGGCCACCCTCACCCTGCCCGGCCCGATGAGCTACATCGGGATGTACCTGCCGGCCCTCGACGCGACGGACGCCGTCCGGTTCCTGTCCGGCGGGAGCGTGGTGGCCACCTTCACCCTGGCCGACATCGCCCCCCTGCTGACCCCGGCGTACTACGGCAACCCGAACATCGGCGGGAACACCGGCGAGCCGTACGTCTACCTGAACTTCTACGGCACCGCCGGGACGACCTTCGACCAGGTGGTGTTCGACAACGGCGGGTCGGGCGGCGGGATGGAGGTCGACAGCATCAGCCTGCTGGCCCCGACGGCGGTGCCGGCCCCGGCCGGGCTGGTCCTGCTCGGGTCCGGCGGGCTGGCCCTGCTCGGCCGCCGGCTCCGGCGGCGGACTGCCTGACGCCGGGTTGAGCCGGCGGGCGGGGGCGTGTACAACGGCAGTACCGCTGGTGTGCCCGTCCCCCCGCTGGCCCGCCCCATGACCGGCCTCTTGTCGCTCGTCGCCCTCTCCGCCGCCGCGCCGCCGGACGACGACCGCTTCTTCGAGACGAGCGTCCGGCCGGTACTGGTCGAGCGGTGCGTCTCCTGCCACGGCGACAAGAAGCGGAAGGGCGGGCTGCGGCTCGACACCCGGGCCGGGGTCCTGGCCGGCGGCGACGGCGGGCCGGTGGCCGTCGCCGGCAAGCCGGCCGACAGCCCGCTGGTCAAGGCGGTCCGTTACGGCGGCGACATCAAGATGCCGCCGGACGGGAAGCTTCCGGACGCCGAGGTCGCCGCCCTTGAGCAGTGGGTGGGCCTCGGGATGCCCTGGCCGGCCGACCGGCCCGCCGCAGCCGGCAAAGCGGCCGGCCCGGCGAAGGAGCTGTGGTCGCTCAAGCCCGTTGTGGACCCGCCCGTCCCGCGAGTACTCAGTACCGAGCACTCCGTTCGGAATGACATCGACCGGTTCGTCCTCGCCAAGCTCCTCGTTAAGGGCCTGAAGCCGGCCCCGCCGGCCGACCGGCGGACGCTCGTCCGCCGGGCCACGTTCGACCTGACCGGGCTGCCGCCGACGCCCGAGGAGGTCGAGGCGTTCGTCGCCGACCCGTCGCCCGACTCCTACCCGAAGCTCGTCGACCGGCTGCTCGCCTCCCCGGCCTACGGCGAGCGGTGGGGCCGCCACTGGCTCGACCTGGCCCGGTACTGCGACAGCTTCGACGCCCGGATCACCGGCACGTCGGACATGGACTGCCTCGACGCCTGGCGGTATCGGGACTGGGTCGTCCGGGCGTTCAACGCCGACCTGCCCTACGACCGGTTCGTCCGGATGCAGATCGCCGGCGACATCCTCCCGCTGCCCGACCAGGACCGGCCGGACGGGATCGTCGCCACCGGCTTCCTGGCCCTGGGCAACTGGGGCGGCGGTGACGCCGACAAGGAAAAGCTCCTGACCGACATCGCCGACGATCAGGTCGATGTCGTCGGCCGGAGCATCCTCGGGCTGACCCTGGCCTGCGCCCGCTGCCACGACCACAAGTTCGACCCGGTCAGCACCAAGGACTACTACGCCCTGGCCGGCGTCTTCTTCAGCACCCACATCCTGCCCAACGTCGGGCCGAAGACGAACGGCCCGCCGATGCTCCGCATCCCGCTCGGCCCGCCCCCGCCGCCGACGGCCAAGGCCGTCGTCCTCGCCAAGCGGGCCGACAACGCCGCCGGCAAACCCGGGCTGGTGTCGTGGCGGGGCGGCCCGGACTGCCCGAACTGCGTGGCCAACACCGCCGACGCCGAGGCCGCCTTCCTGACCATCCGGATGCCGGCCAGGACCGTGGCCGTCCACCCCGGCCCGGGGTCGGACGTGGCCGTCGTCTGGACCGCCCCGGCGGCCGGGGCGGTCCGGCTGTCCGGCAAGCTGACCGATTATGACCCGAACTGCGGCGACGGCATCACCTGGGAACTGCGGCACGTCACGGCGAAGGGCGAGGTGAAGACGATCGCCTCGGGCGTGGTCGGGAACGGCCAATCGGGGGCCGTCGGCGACCAGACGGCGGGCGTCGCGGCCGGCGACCGGCTCGAACTGATGGTCAAGCGGCAGGCCGGGTACGAGTGCGACACCACCGGGATCGAGTTCCGGGTGGCCGCGGGCGAGAAGTCGTGGGAGTTCGCGGCCGACTGGCTGGCCGACCCGCCGGCCGGGGCGGCGCAGGCCGGGCCGTGGTCGGTCGCAGAGGTGGTCGTCCAGGCCCCGCCCGTGCCGACCGCCAACGGGGCCCAAGAGGGCGGCGTCCCCGGGTCGCCGCACGAGGGGACGCACGACGTGAAGGTCCACGTCCGCGGCCGGTACGACCGGCTCGGCGACCTCGTGCCCCGCGGCTTCCCGGCCGCGGTCAAGGTGGCGAACCCGCCGGCCGTCGCCGCCGGCAGCGGCCGGAAGGAGCTGGCCGACTGGCTGACCCGGCCGGACCACCCGCTGACCGCCCGGGTGGTCGTCAACCGGGTCTGGCAGTTCCACCTCGGCGACGGACTCGTCCGCACCCCGAGCAACTTCGGCGTCCTCGGCGAGCCGCCCACCCACCCGGAACTGCTCGACCACCTGGCGGCGAAGTTCGTCCGCGACGGCTGGTCGCTCAAGGCCCTCCACCGTTACATCCTGCTCTCGGCGGCGTACCAGCAGTCCGCGGCCGGCGACCCGGCGACCCGGGCGGCCGACCCGGACAACAAGCTTTGGGGCCGGTTCCCCCGCCGGCGGCTGGAGGCCGAGGCGATCCGCGACAGCCTGCTCGCCGTGGCCGGCGAACTCGACCCGAAGGCCGGCGGCCCGGCCGTCCGCGACTTCAACTCGCCCCGCCGGACGGTCTACCTGATGACCATCCGGTCCGACCGGACCGGGTTCGGGCCGCTCTTCGACATGGCGGACTCGACCGCCCCGGTGGACAAGCGGACCGCCTCGACCGTCGCCCCGCAGGCCCTGTTCCTGATGAACCACCCGTTCGTCCGGGACCGTGCGAAGGCGTTCGCGGCCCGGGTCATGGCCCGCGACGGCACGACCGCCGACAAGCTCCTCTTCGCCCACCGCCTCGCCCTCGGCCGGCCGCCGACCGACGCCGAGCGGGAGCTCGGGCTGGAGGTGGTGAAGGACGGCACGCCCGACGCCTGGCGGGGGTGGTGCCACCTGCTGTTACAGGCCAACGAGTTCGTCACGGTCGAGTAGTGACAGCACGGGCCGGGAGGCCTGTGCCACCGTGAGGACAGCACGGGCCGGGAGGCCTGTGCCACCGTGAGGACAGCACGGGCCGGGAGGCCTGTGCCACCGAACAACTGCCTTGGTGGCACAGGCCTCCCGGCCTGTGCGAGATACCATGCACCGCCGCCACGCCCTCGCCGCCTTCGCCAACGGGTTCGGCCTCGTCGGGCTGGCCGGGCTACTCGCCGAGGCCCGGGCCGCCGACGCCCCCCGCGGCATCACCCCGCCCGACCCGGCCGACCCGCTCGCCCCCCGCCCGCCGATGTACCCGGCCAAGGCGAAGCGGGTCATTTTCCTGTTCATGTCCGGCGGCCCGAGCCACGTCGACCTGTTCGACCCGAAGCCGAAGCTGGCCGAGTTCGCCGGTAAGCCGCTGCCGTTCGACCAGCCGAAGCTGGTCCGCACCCGGACCGTCAACTGCCTGCCGTCGCCGTGGAAGTTCGCCAAACACGGCCAGTCCGGGGCCGACATCAGCGAGCTGTTCCCGCACCTGGCGAAGCGGGCCGACGACCTGTGCGTCCTCCGCGGGATGTGGGCCGACAACATCAACCACAACGGGGCCTGCCTCCAGATGAACACCGGGGAGCAGGCGTTCTCCCGGCCGAGCCTGGGGAGCTGGCTCTTGTACGGCCTCGGGTCGGAGAACCGCAGCCTCCCGGGGTTCGTGGTCGTCAGCCCGAGCCAGCCGGCCCAGGGCGCCCCGCTCTGGTCGAACAGCTTCCTCCCGGCCGCGTACCAGGGGACGCTGGTGGCCAACCTGGCCAAGCCGGTCGAGAACCTGCCCGTCGCCGGGGCCACCGCCGCCCAGCGGAGGCAGCTCGACGCCCTCCGCCGGCTGAACCAGCTCCACCAGGCCGGCCGGGAGGAGGACACCGCCCTGGCCGCCCGGATCGCCAGCTACGAGCTGGCCTTCCGGATGCAGGCCGAGGCCCCGGAGGCGTTCGGGGTGGACGCCGAGCCGAAGGCGACGAAGGACCTGTACGGGGTCGGGGACGGCCCGACCGACATCTTCGGCCGGCAGTGCCTGATGGCCCGGCGGCTCGTCGAGCGCGGCGTCCGGGTGGTGCAGGCCTACCACACCCAGACGGCGAAGCGGTCGAGCTGCCAGCTCTGGGACCAGCACGGCGGGCTGAAGTCGGAGCTGCCGGCGAACTGCCTGGCCACCGACAAGCCGATCGCCGGGCTGCTCACCGACCTAAAGGCCCGCGGCCTGTTGGACGACACGCTGGTCATCTGGGGCGGGGAGTTCGGCCGGACCCCGACCGCCGAGGGGACCGACGGCCGGGAGCACCACCCGTTCGGGTTCACGATGTGGCTGGCCGGCAGCGGGGTGAGGGGCGGGATCACCCACGGGGCGACCGACGAGTTCGGCTGGCACGCGGTGGACGGGAAGGTCCACGTCCACGACCTGCACGCGACGGTCCTGCACCTGATGGGGATCGACCACGAGCGGCTGACGTACCGCCACGCCGGCCGGGACTACCGGCTAACCGACGTTCACGGCCGGGTCGTCAACGAGGTGCTGGCCTGAAATGATGACCGGGGGCTCGCGCCCCCGGTCCGGGAGGACCCGGGTCGCTCACTTCTTGTTGGTCACGTGGACCTTCACGTTCGACTTCTTCGGGGGGTCCCGGACGACCACCCGGACCGGGGTGTTGGCCGGGACCTCGGCCGTCACCGTCCCCTTGTCGTCCTTCCCGGCCGGGGCCAGGGACTTGGTCGCCGGCACGGTCATGAGGTCGTCGTCCTGGGGGATGTCGGCCTTCTTGAACACCCCGACCGTCACCGGCCCGGCCGACGACTCGTAGGTGACGACCAGGGTTTGCGGCGAGCCGATCCCGTCGACGTCGATGCTCCGGGCCTCGCCCGGCTCCAGGTCGTAGGTCCGGCTGACGTTCAGGGCCCCGGGCCCGCACCCGGGGAGGGCGGCGAGCCCGGCGGCCAGGGTACAGGCGGCGGCGAGTCGGGCGGTCATGCGGAACCCCTCGGGTGGAAAGGCCGGGCGGCCGGGCCGGGTTACTCGACGTTCCGGAACAGCGGGGCGAGCATCTGGGTGGCGACGTTGATCGACCCGCCGGGGACGAACACGTCGCCGGTGGCCACCTGCCCCTTCAGGGTCAGGGCGAACCCGAGGTAGGTCGGCTCCCCCTTGACCGGCTTGAGCTTGCCGAAGTCGGGCAGCCCGCCCCCGCCGGGCATCGCCGCCCCGACCGTCTTGGCCTGCTCGGCCAGCATGGTCAAGAGTTCCCCGGTCTCGGCCAGGTAGACGGCGGTGGCGTCGGCCGGCAGGTTCTTGCGGGTCAGCTTGTACCCGGCCTCGGACCCGACCCCGTCGTCCCCGCCGAGGTAGCCGTCCAACAGGGCCTGGGCCGCCGCCCAGTCCTTCCCGGACACCTGGACGACCGCCTTCCCGTCGGTCCCGAGCCAGAACGCCGACTTGGCCGCGGCCATCTTCTTCAGCTGCGCCAGGGTCGAGTCCCGGACCGGCTCGGGCAGCCCCTCGACGGTCGCCTCGAAGTCGAAGTCGAGCCGGACCTCGGCGAAGGTGTACCCCTTGTACTTGCGGGCGTCGGGCGTCACCTTCGGCTTCTCCTTCAGGACGACGTTGGCCACCTTCCCGCCGCCCGGCATCCCCTGGTACAGCTTGACGAGCGCGGCGACCGCCTTGCCCGGGTCCTTGTACGCGGTGATCGACAGGCTCCGGTCCGGGATCGAGGTCGCGGCGTAGGTCGCCCCGGGGCCGGCCGCCTGCACCTCGGCCAACAACTTCTTGATCCGGCCCTCCGCCTCCTCGTCGTCGTCGGACGCGGCGAACTCCTGGGCGAACTGGTTCCACAGGTCGCCGAACTTGGCCCCGAACTTCGACCCGCCGTAGGTGGTCAGCCCCTTCGGCAGCTTGGCCAGCTCGGTCAGCGGGCCGGGGACCTCCGGCTTGAGCATCCCGGCGCTGGCCGAGTCGTCGGCGAACCGGCCCAGGACCTTCAGGTTCGCCCCCTCCGGCCGGAACTCGGCCGCGACCACCACGCCCTTGGCGTCCTCGATCCCCTGGACCAACCCCTGGAGCACCGTCTTGACCAGTTCGAGCTGCTTCTTGTTCAGCCCGGGGATCATCCCGCCCTGGGCGGCCTGGCCGAGGGCGAAGTCGATCAGCTCCTTGAACTGCCGAATCTTGTCCCCGTACAGGTCGTTGATCACGTCCATGTTGACGTACAGGGACACGTCGCCGGCCAGGAAGGCGGCCCCGAGTTCCGGCCCCATCGACCCGGACTGGGCCGGGGTGTACTTGCCGGAATAACTCTCGGCCGTCTCCTTGTTCGGCGAGACGACGACGTACCCCTTGACCTGGGCCAGGTACAGGGTGTGCTCGTCCCCGCCGGCCGCGGTCTTGACCGCCTCCACCCCGTCCCCGGCCTTCTCGACCGCCTTTTGCTCGTCGGCGGTCAGGAACGTCTTCTTGAACTCGGCGTACCCGGTGACCGGGATGAGGACGGCGACGGCCGGCTGCTCGTCGCCGAGGGTGGTGATGTCGTGGACGGCGACGAACCACCGGCCGTCGCCCGGGACGGCCGCCAGCGACCGGCCTTCGAGGGCCTGTTTCAGCCCGTCCTCGATCGCCTTCTTGACCTTCCCGCTCTCGGCCGGGGGGAGGGCCTCGAGGGTCTTCAGGAGCCGGGTCTTGGCCCGCTCGTGGCCCTGGACCTGGAGGACGACCGGGGCCTTGGCCGGGAACGGCAGGGGGACGTTCTGGCCGGCCGGCGGGTCGGCGGCAGTCGCGGGTGCGGCCGCGAGGGCCAGGGCCAGGGCGGCGACGGCCAGCCGGGGTGGGACGGACATGGGACGCTCTCGTGGTGGGGGACCGGTGCCCGGCGGCGGGGCCGCCGGGGGGCACTACCCCCCGCCCCGGGGGCGGGTTTCGCCCCGCCGACATCATAGTCGCCGGGGCGCGGAGCGTGGAGTTGGAGCGTGGAGTTATGGTAGGGTAGTGGTGGGATCAACCGCCCTTACCGACCGTGGAACCAGCGTCCGGTTCCTCCTCGGTCGTGGTTTCCGCCGGCTCCCCCCGGGGATGGGGGCGACCTGGTAGAATTCGACCCCGGCACGCCTACCAGCCTCCCAACAGGCCCCAGTCCATTCGACATCGGACACGCCTTCTTCCGTTTCGAGTCGGAGGAGGAACGACCCGCTCACCATTGCCGGCCGGCGGCCGAGGAGCCTGTTCAGCAGGCCGCGGCGGGGGGCTAGGAGCGACCGGGCAGCGCTGATGACCGGACCGGCGGCCTCCCCGATCGGCGGCTTCAGCACGTGCCGGACGTTATCGACGATGTACGCGAGCGGACCATCTGCCCGCCACGGGTGGTAGTGGACGGAAGCCGCCCGGTCGCGGATCGCCATCAGCAGGAGCATCCCCCACAGCTTCCGGTACGGGGTCGTGTTCCGGGACACCAGGTCATCGACGTGGATCACGATGGACATCGGACGCACTCCGAATCGCACTACGACACCCCGTCGGCCCGCTCGGCGTGCTCGGGGTCGTGGGTTTCCAACACCCACCCGGGCCTGCGGCCCGGGCTGACGGAACCGGCCTTTCAGGCCGAAGGCGACCCCAACGGCCCCCGGCGCGGGTCACGACACCCCGTCGGCCCGCTCCCCGTCCTCCGGGTCGTGGGTTTCCAGCTTGAACGGCTGCCAGACGTGCGGCCGGGCCAGCGGCTCGATGTGCAGCACCTCCTCGCCCTTCTGGAACACCCGCACCGACCCCGACGACTGGCTGACCGCGAACGCGATCGCGCTGGTCTGCTTGCTGATCCCGGCGGCCGCCGCGTGCCGGCTGCCGAACCCCTTGCGGAGGTTCACCCCGTCGGCCCGGGCCGACAGGTGCAGGCAGGCCGCCTCGGCGATCCCGTCCCGGCCGACCAGAATCGCCCCGTCCAGCTTGGCGATCTCCTTGATCTGCTCCCGCACGTCCCGCTGGCGGATGTCCCGCTCGGCCCGGGTGTACCCGCGGAACGGGTTGAAGTTCTGGAACCGGCTCAGGCTCAGCACCTTGCGGGTGTCGCCGACCACGATGATGGTGCCGATCGGCTGGCCCTCTCGCCCCTCCCGGCCGATCTCGCTGGCCAGGTCGACCACCGCCCGGAGCACGTCCAGCGGGGCCGCCCGGCCGAGCACCCGCAAGTCCTGGGAGGTCATCCGCTCCAGGTGCTCGCCCAGGTGGATGATGCTCAGGCTGTCGACCGGCTCCGGGGCGTCCTCCAGGCTGGCGATGCCGTTGTACAGGGCGATGACGTGCGACCCGGGCTGGAGCAGGTTCTGGCTGACCGCCTTCAAGAGGGCGTCGTTCATCCGCTCCTGGGTCGGCAGCGGCTCCGGGTCGAGGTCGATGACCGTCCAGTCGTCCCGCTCCCGCAGCGGCCTGGTGTGGGTCGGGTTCTCGGCCGCGACGAACAGCCGGCACCCGCCCAGGTGCCGGCCGACCTCGTCCCAGTCGACGGCGGTTTCGGTCAGGATCAGGACGGCGTCGGCCGGGAGCATCTTGACCAGGTCCCGGGCCGCCTGGAGGAGGGCGACGGTCTGGCTCGGCAAGCTCATAGGCACGTCGGGAACGGGGCCGCGAGTGACGGAACCTCACCACTGTAGATGAGTCCGCACGTCGGGCCAACACCGGAACCGGACGATCTGCCGTTTTTCGGCGGCCGGCGGCCGTCCGTCGGGTTCCGTAGGGTGTGTCGAGGGGGGCGGCCGCCCCCGCGCCACCCCCAAACAAACCCGCGGGTTCGCGT
>JAIEQN010001084.1 GCA_019747685.1 Gemmataceae bacterium | reverse complement strand
GAGGTGGCCATGATCCATCTCATGCTCCGCCGGCTGCGGCGCTAGGACCCGCTCATTTTGGACAAGCTCTCAGCCGGCCGGCCCCCGCTCGCCCAACACGGTGGCGAACGCCCGGACCGACGGCGGGCGGTAGCGCTGCTTGTGCCAGACGGCGCACAGGGTCCGGGTGGGCGTGGGCTTGCCGAGCGGCCGGTAGGCCCGGCCAGGCGTGTCGTCCCCGGCGGCCATCCGCGGGACGACGGAGACGCCCTGCCCGGCCGCCACCATCGCCAGGAGGGTGGCGATCTGCTCGCCCCGGCAGACGACCCGCGGCTCCAGCCCGCCCCGCCGGCAGAAGCTCAAGACCTGGTCGCCGAAGCAGTGGACGTCGTCCAACAGGATGAACGGCTCGTCGACGACGTCCGCCAGCTTGATCTCGGCCTTGGTGGCGAGCCGGTGCCCGGCCGGCAGGGCCATGACCAGCGGCTCGGAAAACAGCTTCTCGACGTGCAGCCGGTCGTCCCGGACCGGCAGGGCCATCACCCCCAGGTCGAGGTCGCCGGCCAAGAGGTCGGCCAGGAGCCGCTCGGTCCGGTCCTCTTGCAGGTGCAGTTGCACGGCCGGATACTGTTCGGCGAACCGGGCGACGGCGGCCGGCAGGAGGTACGGCGCGACGGTCGGGATGGCCCCGACCCGCAGCCGCCCGCCCTCGGCCGTGTCCCGGACGGCCCGCTCCGCCTCGCCGACCGCGGCGAGGATGGACTGGGCCCGGCCGAGCAGGTCGTGCCCGGGGTCGGTCAGTACGACGGTCCGCCCGAGCCGGTCGAACAGCCGCTTGCCGAGGGCCTTTTCCAGCTTGATGACCTGCTCGCTGAGGGTCGGCTGGGTGACGCCCTCGCGGCCGGCGGCCCGGGTGAAGCTGCCGGTCTCGGCGACCGCCACGAAGTACCGGAGCTGGTGGAGTTCCATCGCACCCGCCGATGCGTATGTCGGATCGGATTGCAGACACCTATTGTAGGGGCCGGTGCCGGGATTCCGCAGGGCCTACAAAATTCCCGACCGCGGCCGGCGAATAGCCGTCGGAACCCGACCTCGACCCCGGTGCCGCCATGTCCGACGAAGCCCTGATCCCGATCGTCGCCGTCACCACCGTGTTCGGCGCCCCGCTCGTGTGGTTCGTCGTCGACACGATCGCCTCCAACTGGCGGCAGGTCCGGGTGGCGGAGCAGAACGCCCACCTGAAGCAGCAGATGGTCGAGCGGGGCTACTCGGCCGACGAGATCGTTCGGGTGCTGGAGGCCGGGGTACCGGTCGAGCCGGCGAAGGCCGAGAAGGTCCGTTGACCACCCCCTTGCCCGGGCCGGGCCGGTCGGGGAGAATCGACTAGGTTCCCGGTGGCACAGGCCTCCCGGCCTGTGTGAATCCCAGCACGGGTGGGCCATGTCGATCCAGGACGCGGTGGCTCGGGACCTGGTGCCGATCCTGTTCGTGACCTTCACGTTCGGCGGCGGGGCGCTGTTCCTGGTCGCCTCGGTGGTCGCCGAGAACCTCCGCAAGTACCGGGTGGCCGAGCGGCAGACAGCCCTGAAGCAGGCGATGGTCGACCGCGGGTTCCGGGCCGACGAGATCGTCCGGGTGCTCAAGGCCGGGGCCGACCCCGACGCCGCATGAACCCGTTCCGCCAGCTCCCGAGCGTCGCCAAGTTGCTCGACCGCCCGGCCCTGGCCGACGCCCGCGGCCGGCACCCGCACGACGCCGTCGCGGCCGCCGTCCGGGCCGAACTCCTCCACCTCCGCGGCCGGCTGACGACTGACCAGTCGATCGATGGGCTGGCCGACCCAGACGCCATCGCCGCCCGGGCCGTGGCCCGGTTGGATGCCGACTCCCTCCCCCGCCTCCGCCCGGTCATCAACGCTACCGGCATCGTCCTCCACACCAACCTCGGCCGGGCGCCACTTCATGAGGATGCTGCCCGGGCCGCCTACGAGGCCGGCCGCGGCTACCTGAACCTCGAACTCGACTTGGCGACCGGCAAGCGCGGCTCTCGGCAGGCGGCCGTCCGGGGCGGCATCCGGGCCATCACCGGGGCCGAGGCCGCCACCGCCGTCAACAACTGCGCCGCGGCCACGGTCATCGTCCTGCGGGCCGTCGCCGCCGGGAAAGAGGTGATCGTCTCCCGGGGGCAGCTCATCGAGATCGGCGGCGGGTTCCGCATCCCCGAGATCATGGCCGTCGGCGGGGCGGTCCTGCGGGAGGTCGGCACCACGAACATCACCCGACCGGCCGACTACGAGCGGGCGATCGGGCCGAACACCGCCGCCCTCATGCGGGTCCACACCAGCAATTACCGGGTCCGCGGGTTCACCAAGGCGGTCGACCTGCCGGCACTCGTCGCCCTCGGCCGGAAGCACAACCTCCCCGTGATCGACGACGTCGGCAGCGGGCAGGCGATCGACCTCGCCCCGTTCGGGCTGCCGGGCGAGCCGCTCGTCTCGGCCGGGATCGCCGCCGGGGCCGACCTCGTCCTGTTCAGCGGTGACAAGCTGCTCGGCGGCCCGCAGGCCGGGATCATCGCCGGCCGGGCGGATTTGATCGAGCGGATCGAGAAGGACCCGCTGATGCGGGCCTTCCGGCTCGACAAGATGGCGCTCGCCGCCCTGGACGCGACCCTCCGCCTGTACCGCGACTGGGAGAAGGCCCGGAGGGAGGTGCCCGTCCTCCGGATGCTGACGACCCCGCTGACCGAGTTGCGGGGGCGGGCCGAGGCATTCGCCGCCCGGCTGCGGGCCGCCCCGGGGATTACCGCCGCCGTCCGCGAGGACGTGGCCTACGTCGGCGGCGGGTCGCTCCCGGACGTGGCCCTGCCGACGGCGGTGGTCCGTCACGGCCGAGGGAGTCAGCGAGGCGGAGCTGTCCGCCCGGCTGCGGGCGGGGACGCCGGCCGTCGTCGGCCGGGTACAGGACGGGAAACTCTTGCTCGACCTGCGAACGGTTTTCGAGCGGCAGGACGAGGAGTTGTTGGCGGCCGTCCGGCGGGCCGTCAACCCGTGAGCGCCCGTTCCACCCGCTGCCGGCAATCCTCGAACGCCCGGTCCGACAGCACCGGCACCGCCCCGTCGGTCGGCACCGGCCGCTCCACCTCCACCCACGTCTTACACCCGGTGTACTCCGGCCGATCGACCCGCTCGGCGGCCTCGGCCAGCCGGTAGACACGGACCGTCAGGACGTACAGCCCGGGCGTCCGGTACTCGAACCGCTGCCGGACGGTGTCGGCGGTCCAGCCGTGCAAGGCGTCGAGGGCCAGCAGACGGTCGAGGTCGGCGGCGTGGTGGACGGTGGCCACGTCGGCGAAGTGACTCAGCCGGAGGAACCCGGCCGGTGGGCGTTCGGCCTCGGCCTCGTCGAGCAGGGGCAGCAGCTCCGGCTTGACCCCGCCCCGCTGCTGCTCGTGGAAGAAGCTCGGGTAGAGGAGGAACCGGTCGTGCTCCGGGCGGAACGCCCCGCCGGCCTCGGCGATCCCGCCCTTGCGGAGGATCAGGGCCTGCCGGCCGTCGGCCAGCGCCCGGCAGATGACCGCCCACTCCTTGAACGCGATCCCCAGCATGTCGTCACCCCCGGCCGTTGGCCCCGGCACATCTTACCACGCCGGCCGCCGGAATCCCCCCGCCCGCCCGGCCGGGGTAAAGCCCCGCCGCCGTCCCGGCCGATCTACCCCACCGGAAGCACCCGGAACCGTTCCCGCCCGCGCGACCCGGCTGGGGGGCCGGGTGGTGCCGGGCCGGCCCGGGTTCACGGAGGTCCGCTCATGGTCACCCGCCTGCGACTGTACAAGGCCCCGGAGGAAGAGGCCCGCCCGGACCCGAACGTCCGGGTCCGGCTCGGCGACCTGCTCCCGGTCGCGGCCGCCGCCCAGCGGATGAACTACCTCTGGCTGAAAGACTTCCTGGACGACGAGGTGGTCGTCACCGACGACCTGTATGAGGTCATGGAGGCGTTCCGGGAGACCCGGCCGACCTCCGCCTAAAGTTTCGAGTTTCGAGTTTGAAGTTTCGAGTCGGTTCGGCACCCGCCGCGCCGGGGCGGAAGGCCCAACTCGAAACCTTAAAGTCGAAACTCGGAACTATTCCGAGTCGTCCTTCAGGATGTCCGGCTTGCCGAACTGGGTCAGGTCGACGTTGCCCCGCTGCTCGCCCTCGGCCAGCCGGAGCCGGGTCTCCAGCTCGTTCAGCCGCTTGGCGATGGCCTCGAACTTGGTGGCGAGGTCGTCCTTCTGGTTGAACCGGGGCACCTCCGGGTAGCCGAGCTGCCGCTGCAAGGCGGCGAACAGGTAGAGCGGGTCCCGGCCCCGGCTGGCCCGGGCGATCTTCCCCTCCTTCGCCCCGAAGATCGGCGGCACCGGCGGCTCGTACTCCCGGTCCGTCCGCCGCTTGTCCTGGACGTACAGCTCACTCCGCAGGTAGACCAAGTCGGCGAAGTCGACCACCCCGGCCTGCCGCCGGACCTCGTCGATGAACCCCTTCCAGTCGGCGTCGTAGAACGGGTCCGCGGACATCGCCGGCAGGCCCTCGACGTACCCCATCCGGTTCCGGGCCAGGGCCTCGAACTGGTAGACGAACAGCCCGGCCGGGGTCGGCTGGCCCGCCTTGTACGCCGCCTCCCGCTCCAGAACGAGTAGCGCGGTCGGCATCGAGAACCGCTGCTTCTCGTCCTCGGCTTGGGCGACCACGAACGCCTGGTACGGGGTGAAGTAGTGGGGCAGTTTGCCGAACCCGGTGGCCAACAGCCCCGAGTGCCGCAGCTCGGTGGCCAGGAACTGGATGGCCAGCGGCAGCCGGGTGGTGCTCAGCACCTCCTCGTGGACCCGAGCCAGGATGTCCTGGGCGGCCAAGTTGTCGGCCACCCGCTCCCGGAAGGTGCGGAAGAAGTACGCCTGCTCGACGTACTCCTCCCGGTCCAAAACCGCCGCGGTACTCATTCCGCCAGTGTAACCGGAACCGTCACCCGCCGCATAGACTGCCGGACCTGAACGGTCCGGTTCTCCGGCCGAGTCCCGCCGCGCCGGTCGGGCCGGGTGCGCCGCGCCGCGGGCCGGCTTCCCCTACCAGATCGCCCACCTTCCCCTGTTGCCCGGCCGCACTGTCGGCCACATTGCCATAGCGTCCGGTGCGCCGGGCGGCACGGCATTCCGACGACCACCACGACGCGCGGCGGGGGCACACCACATGAGGATCAGGATCGGGGTTTCCCTGCTGGCACTGGGCGGGCTGTTGGCGGCCGCCGGTCCGGTCCGGGCCGGCCACTGCGGGGCCTGCCGCTACCCGGCCGCGGTCGTCTGCCCGGAGCAGTGCTGCCCCCAGCCTGTCGTCTCCAGCGTCGTCCAGTACCAGCCGGTGATCGAGCAGCACCAGCAGGTCTGCTACCGGCCGGTGTACAAGACCTGCTACCAGCCCGAGACGTACACGACGTACCGGACCGTCCACGAGACCAACTACTGTGCCGAGAAGTACACCGTCAGCCGGGCGGTCCCCGAGTACTTCGACACCGTCCGCACCTACACCGTCAACCGCCCGGTCTACGAGACCCACCTGCAGGAACAGCGCTACACGGTGATGAAGCCGGTCACCCGGACGTTCCAGGTGGCCATCCCGTACCGCACCTCGCGGCCGGTGGTCGAGCAGCACGTCCGGGAGGTGTGCCAGACGGTGATGCGGCCGGTGGTGCAGGAATACCAGGTCGCCATCCCGTACTGCACCTACCACCCGGTCTACGAGCAGCACGTCCGGACCCACTGCTACACGGTCCAGCGGCCGGTGGTCGAGGAATACCAGGTGGCCGTCCCGTACACCACCTACCGGCCGGTGTACGAGCAGCACGTCCGGGAAATCCCGTACACGGTCTGCCGGCCGGTGGTCGAGCCGTACACCGTCGCCATCCCGTACTGCACCTACAAGCCGGTGTACGAGCAGCACGTCCGGGAACACCGGTACGTCACCCACCGGACCGTCAGTGAGCCGTACACGGTGCAAATCCCGTACACGGTTCACCGGCCGGTGTACGAGCAGGTGTGCTACCAGGTGCCGGTGACGACCTACCGGACCGAGGTGGACTACCGGACCGAGCAGCGGGTCCATTACGTCACCGAGCCGGTCGTGACCGAGCGGGTGGTGACGGTCAACAGCGGCCGCTACGAGACGGTCCAGGAGTGCATCCCCGGCCCGGTCGTCACCCGCTGCCGCCAGCTCCCCGGGACGTGCGTGTTCGACCCCTGCACCTGCACCAGCCACTACTGCCCCGGGCCGGTGGTGCAGGAGCAGGTCCAGTGCCCGCCGAAGGTGGTCTGCCGCAAGGTCTGGGTGCCGCACCAGGAGTGCCGGGTGGTGAAGGAGTGCCGGACGGTCTGCAAGCCGGTCTGCACGACGGTGCAGGTGCCGGTCTGCCGGCAGGTGCCGCAGACCGAGTACCGGACCTGCACCAAGACCGTCTGCCGGGTCGTCCCCGAGCAGCACGTCCGGTGCGAGACCCGTACCCGGTGCTACACCGTGCCCGAGGAGAAAGTCTGCCAGGTGCCCTACACCACCTGCCGGATGGAGCGGCAGGACCATGTGCGGTACGAGACGCGGCACCGCTGCTACACCGTCCCGGAACACCGGGTCCGGCACCAGTGCTACACCACCTGCCGGATGGTGCCCGAGCAGCACGTCCGCTGCGAAACCCGCCGGCGGTGCTACACGGTGCCCGAGGTGAAGACCCAGTGCATCCCGTACACCACCTGCCGGATGGAGAAGCGGGAACACGTCCGGTACGAAACCCGGCGGCACTGCTACGCGGTCCCGGAGCAGATCGTGAAGCAGGTCCCGTACACCACCTGCCGGATGGTCCGCGAAGACCACGTCCGGTACGAGACCCGGTGCGTGGTCGAGCAGGTGCCGCAGGAGTGCGTCCGGCACGTCCCGGTCACGACCTGCCGGGTGGTGTGCGAGCAGCGGCAGCAGGTGGTCCGGCAGTGCCGGGTGAACCACGTCTGCGAGGAGCGGGTGCGGTACGTCCCGCACACCACCTGCAAGGTGATCCCGGAGACCCGCTGCCGGATGGTCCCGGTGACGACCTGCTCGCTGGAGCCGTACACCGTGACCACCTGCGTCAAGCGGTACGTCCCGGTCTGCGTGCCGGTGTGCAGCAGCCCGTGCCCGTGATCCGCCGGTCGGCGTAGTCATGGCCCCCTCCCCCCTTCGCGCGGTACCGCCCGGCGCCCCGGGCGGAACCCGTTGACCGATCTCACCTTCCGCCGGAAACGCCGGGTCGGCGGACACCGCCACCCGGCATTGCTCGGCCCGACTGTTGGTCGTAACCCGTTGCCCCCGTTGCCCGTCCGACGAAACCACAGCGATGCCGTATCCGGTCACGGTCGACCCGACCCCGACGAGGACGGCGGCCAGGGCGTGCGGGAACCGAACGGGTCGGCGGGACATGACAGGCTCCGGGTAGGTTTGTCGAGTGGCGACATGCGGCGATCCGGCCCGGCCGTGCGACCGGGCACCCAACTCTACCATCTAGTGAACGGGTGTCAAGTAAAAATCGGAAGCGGCCGGCCGGTGGCTGCCGGTCAGCCTATTGCGAACGTTCGACCCGCGTGGTAGCCTGGCGCTCGCCAGGCTACCACGCGGGCGATTTTTCCGCGTTAGCCAGCCCAGCCGGTCTGCATAATCACAAGTTCGGCGGCGAGAGCCGGGATGCGGCCACCGTACCCGGTCAGGCATGGCCCCATGCGTGAACCCGCAGCCGCCTCCCCGTTGTCGGCCCGGCGAAGTCGTAACTCCAACCCTGGTAGGTGAAACGTGCGTGAACCCGCAGCCGCCTCCCCGTTGTCGGCCCCGGTCCGGTCACTAACCAGGCCGATGCGCATCCTCGGTTGGCTCACCCTGATCTTCGCTCTGATCGGAGGCGCAGGTAGCTTGGTCACCATCCCCTTACTGCTTCCGTTGGACGGGCTCGTGGCAGTGTACGGCTACCTGCTGCTCCGCAGCGCCGGTGATTTCAACCACTGCGCGATCGACGATCGGGTCGCGAGTTGGCAAGACGCCCTTTGGTCCCTGCGGCTCTCCTTCATCATTCAGCTTGTCCTCCTGATTGCCACGGTCGTAGGGTTGCCCCTCCTGGTAGTCGGTACAGTTATCGCCGATCGCCGGTAACGCCGTGCCTGGTGCCCCGCGGTGTGGGGTCGGTGCCGGGTACGGGGCCACGGCGGCGTTGGTCAAAGGACGCATGCGGCCCGCGGCCAGTGGGTGCCGAGCCGCCGAACGGGCCGTAGGCGCCGAACCAGGCGCTGCACCTGACCCGGCCCGCAAAGCCGGGCCGGGCCGGTGAGCTTTATCGTTCGGCGGCGGAGGCAAAGGGAGCCCCGGGCCGCCCCAACGGCGAGGATCAGCGATGCGAGCGATCATGGGGGCGGTGGCCGTCGGCGTGCTGGCGATCCTCACCCCACCGGCGGCCGGCCGGGCGGACGACGCCGACCCGTTCGAGGAAGGGGCGGCGTGGGAGGGGAAGCGGTTCACCGACGGCGGGAAGCAGGACTGGCAGTTGAAGGTCACCGAGCGGGACGCCAAGAAGGGGACGTTCAAGGGGGAGATGTCGATCACCCGGGCCGACAACACCACCGACACGTACAAGGTGGACGGGAAGGCCACCGCCAAGGCCAAGGGGGCGGTGTCGTTCAAGTCGGAGAAAAAGGGGTTCTTCCAGCAATCTTTCACCGGCAAGCTGAACGGCGGGGAGGTGGCCATGACCTGGGGCGGCAAGACGCGGGCCGGGGGCGATGCCAAGGGGACGGCGACGCTCAAGCCCAAGAACTGAAGGCGCGCCGAACCAGCCGCCGCGCCGTACCGGCCGGCGTGACGGCACCCCGGCTCACGACCGGTGACGCCTTCTCGGCCCGCCGGCGGTGCGGTATCATATCCCGGACAACCCGCGACGGAGCAGGGGGCGAGCGATGGACCGGGAGACGTTCACGGCGACGATCGGGGCGTTCCAGGCCCGGAGGCCGTTCCAGCCGTTCACGGTGGCCCTGCTGAACGGGGACCGGTACGAGGTCGACCGCCCGAACGTCATCGCCCTCGGGGACGGGGCGGCGGTCCTGCTCGCCCCGGGCAACGTGCCGATCTTCTTCGACCACGAGGGCGTCAACCAGGTCATCGGCGACCTGTCCGGCCGCGGGGCCGGGGCCTCCTGACAAAACGGCCGAACCAGCCGCTGCAGCCGGCCGGGCCTGCGGCCCGGCCGCTGAGCGGGGTCGTTCGGCGTCCAAGCCCCGAGCCCCGGCGGGTCCCCGAACTTTTCGCTTGCGTCGGGCCGGCCGCGGGTTTAGCGTGGGGCACGCGGCGCGTCGCCCCGACGCTAACCCGGCGGCGACCCCCGCCGCGAGTACGCCTAAACACTGTTCGGCGACGGAGGGCTTCCAGCGGTGGTCGTGTTCTGGCGGGGTTACGGGTTCGTCGGGCTGCTCGCCGGCCTGCTGCCGGTCGGGACCAACTTCGCCCTGTCGTACCCCCGGCCGCAACCGACGGCGCTGCCGGTCGGGTTAGCGTGCCTGGCCGCGGCCGGGGTGTGCGTGGCCGCTTGGCGGGTGCTCCGGTGGCGGCCGGGCCGGCACACGCTCTACGGGCTACCGCTCTGGGTGTGGGCCGCGGCCTACGCCGGGCTGGGAGCCTGGTGCCTCGCCACCGCCGCGGGTCGGGCCTGAACGGCTGCCGCGTCCCCGCCGGCCGGGCAAAGGCACGCCGAACGACCAAGCTCACCTGCGGCCGCCGCTCTGGGCGGCCGTCAGGTGCAGCGCCTGGTTCGGCGGCGGAGGGCTTACCGTGGGCGTCGGCGACTGGCTGCGGAAGAAGCTCGGCGCGCCACCGCCCCCGGAGCCCGAACCCGACCGGATCGCGGCCCCAATGCCGCCCCCGCCTTCCGCCCCGGCCGCGCTGCCCGACGGGTGGGTGCTGACGGACGACATGACGGTGCCCCTGCCGCCCGGCCGGACGGTGGCCGAGGTCGTCGAGGTGGTCATCCAGGGCGGCCTCGCCGGCTCCTCGGCCGAGGAGATCGAGGGGCGGCTGGCGGCCGAGTTCGGGCTGTCGGCGGACGACGCGGCCCTGGCCCGCGACCGGGCGTTCGGCGGGCTGGTGCGGGCCGGCACCCGCATCCCGGAGAACCGCCCGTCGCCGGTCAAGGACCCGGTGGCGTGGGAGAGCTACCAGCGGGGCACCCGCGACCCGTCGCTCGTGTCCCGCATCTACCCGGACATGTTCCCGGGCGGATAGCGCAGACGCCGAACCAGGCGCTGCACCTGACTGCGGGGGCATGACGGCTTTTCGTGAGTTCAAGGTTCAGAAGCCCCGCCGCTGCTGAGCTTGGTCGTTCGGCGGCGGAAGCCCCGACACGACCGCTACCTCCAGCGATTCTATTGCCAAAGTGTCCCCGTTCCTGAGGAGCCCCATGTTACGCCGCCTGTCGTTCGTCCCCCGCCTCGTCGCCTTCGAAGACCGGCTCGCCCCGGCTTCCACCCTGATCTCGGCCAACCTCGCCGGGACCGACGCCGGGAACGGCCGGTCGGTCGGGCTGACCGTCGAGGACGAGTCCCGGGACTCGACCCGCCAGCTGAGCGCCGACGGCCGGTACGTCGTGTTCGTCTCGAACGCCACCAACCTCACCGCCGAGCCGGACGCCGAAACCCTGGCGAACGACGACGTGTTCGTCCGCGACCGCCAGACCGGGACGACCACCCTGGTGAGCGTGAACGTCAGCGGCCGGCAGGCCGGCGGGGTGTCCGACCCGTCGATCACCCCGGACGGCCGGTACGTCCTGTTCACCGCCGGCGCGCCGACCGGGCCGAAGGCCCTGGCCCCCGGGGCGGCGTTCGCCCCGAACGTCGGCGGGAACGGCCCGCAGCTCTACGTCCGCGACCTCCAGGCGAAGACGACGACCCTCGTGACCGTCCGCCCGGACGGCCTCGGGAGCATCGGGTCCGGGACGGAGCCCCTCGGCTACCGTGCCTCGATCAGCGCCGACGGGAGCAAGGTGGCGTTCGCCTACGACGGGCACGACGACGAGGCGGCCGGCGATTCCAACGGGCTGACCGACGTGGCCGTCCGCGACCTGAAGGCCGGGACCACCACCCTCGTCAGCCGCAACCTCGCCGGGACCAACGGCGGGAACGGCCGGTCGTACTCCCCGGTCCTCAGCGACGACGGCACCCGGGTGACGTTCCTGTCCGAGGCCACCGACCTGACCGCCCTCCCGGACGCGAACAAGCAGGACGACCTGTTCACCTACTCGTTCGCCGACAAGACGGTGCGCCTCATTAGCACGAACCAGGCCGGGACGGCGGCGTCCGACAACGGGGTGGATGGGATTTACCGGGCGGACGCGGCCGGCACGACGGTGGCGTTCCTCAGCCGCGCGACCGACCTGGCCCCGGGCACCGGGTACAGTTTCTTCAGCATCCAGGCGTTCGCCCGGAACGTGGCCGCCGGCCCGACCGTCCTCCTGTCCCACGGGGCGGACGGGAACCCGGTCCGGCAGGGGATCGACCGCGGCCTCGGGCTGAGCCGGGACGGGACGACGGCCGTGTTCCACGCCCGGGTGCCGGGGTTGGCCCCGGAGGCCGGTGGCGGCCCGGCGCAGGTCTACCTCGTCGACACGGTGACGGCCCGGGTGACGCTCGCCACCCGGACCGCGGACGGCACCGCCGGGAACAGCGACTCGTTCCGGGCGACCCCGAGCGCGGACGGCCGGTACGTGCTGTTCAGCAGCACCGCGACGAACCTGACGCCGGGCGTCACGGTCGGCGAGGACGGCGGGGGAACCCCCCAGACGCTCTACGTCTACGACCGGCGGGCGAACGCCGTCCTCCCCGTCTCGACGAACGCGGCCGGGACCACGACCATCCCGGACACCGCGACGTTTAACAACTTCTACGCGATCAGCCGGGACGGCTCGACGGCCGCGTTCACCACGACGTTCAACGGGTACGGGCCGGCCGACACGAACGCCGATTACGACGTGTACGCGGCCACCGTCCCGGTCCTGGCCCCGCTCGCCCCGACGGCGGCGGTCGCCCCGGCCGCGGGACAGGCCGACCCGGCGGCCGCCGGCCCGGTCCGGTTCACCGTCACGTTCAACCAACCCGTCACCGGGTTCGACGCGACCCGCATCGACCTGTCCGGGAGCACCGCCGGCGGGAAGCTGGCCGCGGCGGTGACGGGCGGGAGCCAGGTGTTCACGGTCAGCGTGACCGGGATGACGACCACCGGGGACGTGGTGCTGACCGTCCCGGCCGGGGCGGCGACGACGGCGAACGGCCCGACCCCGGCCGCGGGCGGCCCGAACCGCGTCCGGTTCGACAACGGGGTGCCCGGGAACGCGCCGCCGACGATCTCCGGCATCGGGGACCTGACGACGGCGGCCGGGGCCGCGGCCGCCGCGACCCTGACGATCACCGACGAGACGCCGGGCACCGTCACCCTGGCAGCGACCTCGGGCAACCTCGCGCTCGTCCCGGCAGCGGGGCTGGCGTTCACCGGCACGGGGCCGACCCGGACGCTGACGATCACCCCGGCGGCCGGCCAGTCCGGGACGGCGACGATCACCGTTACCCCGACCGACGCCCAGGGCCTCGCCGGCCCCCCGCGGTCGTTCACCGTGACCGTCACCCCGGCCGCGGCCGGCGGCCGGGCGGTGCTGGTGGGCTCCCCGCAGTTCGCGGCCGGGGCGGACCGGGGCGGCTCCGGGGCGACGCTGTTCAACCCGGACAAGTCGGTGCGGTACGCGATCGACCCGTTCGGCGGGTTCGCCGGCGGGGTGCGGACCGCGGCCGGGGACTTCAACGGGGACGGGGTGGCCGACCTCGTCGTCGGCACCGGCCCCGGGCGGGCGACCCGGGTGGTCGTCCTGGACGGGAAGGACCAGCGGGAACTGTTCGCGGTGGACCCGTTCGAGGCCACCTTCACCGGCGGCGTCTACGTGGCCGCCGGCGACGTGACCGGCGACGGGATCGCCGACTTGGTGATCACGCCGGACGAGGGCGGCGGGCCGCGGTGCCGGGTCTTCAACGGGAAGGATTTCTCGACCCTCGCCGACTTCTTCGGGATCGACGACCCGAGCTTCCGGGGCGGGGCCCGGGCGGCCGTCGGGGACGTGGACGGGGACGGGTTCGGCGACCTGGTAGTGGCCGCCGGGTTCCAGGGCGGCCCCCGGGTCGCCGGGTTCAGCGGCAAGTCGCTCGCCGCCGGGAACCGGGTGAACGTCTTCCCCGACTTCTTCGCGTTCGAGCAGACGCTCCGCAACGGCGTCTTCGTGACGGCCGGCGACCTGGACGGGGACGGCAAGGCCGAGGTGATCCCCGGCGGCGGCCCCGGCGGCGGCCCGCGGGTCCAGGCGTTCTCCGGGGCCGACCTGTTAGGCGGGCAGTTCACTCCGGTGGCGAACTTCTTCGCCGGGGACGCCTCGAACCGCGGCGGCATCCGGGTGGCCGTCAAGGATCTGGACGGGGACGCCCGGGCCGACCTCGTGACCGGGCCGGGGTCGGGCGGCGGGTCGCGGGTGACGGCGTACCGCGGCAGCGGCATCCCGCGGGACGGTACGCCGCCGGAGTTGTTCTCGCTCGACCTTCCGCCCACCGCCCGGGGCGGCGTGTTCGTCGGCTGACAGGGGTGGTTGTGCAAAACCCCGGGCGTGGGTGGGGCCGCCGGCCGAGGGCTCGGGCCGCGGGGCGGTCGCGGGGCCGGGTCGCCGGGGGCGCACGACGCCGAACCAGGCGCTGCAGCAGACGGCGGGGGCATGTAGGCTTTCCCAGATGCGTAGCTCACCCGGCCCCCGCCGCTGCTGAGCTAGGTCGTTCGGCGGCGGAAGTCGCCGGGAGGCTCACGATGTCGCGGTATGCGTCGGCGGCGGTGATCATGGCCCTCACGGTGGGGCCGGCCCAAGCCCAGCCGAAGGACGAGCAGGGGGATGAGGTCGAGTACAAGGCGAAGGGGGCCGCCAAGGCCCGCCCGCCCAAGCCGGCGGTCCCCGTCGCGCCCCCGCCGGTTCCCGCCCCGGCCGCGGCCGGGGGGATGAACGGGCCGCCCGAGCCCTACGTGTACACGAACGCCGTCGGCGTCTTCAAGCTGAGCACGGAGGACGGCAAGGGTGTCGCGCGGTACTCTTGGCAGGGGCGGCAGCACGAGGACGAGCTGAGGTTCGTCCAACTCGGGCAGGTCGCCACCCCCGGCCCCGGGATCCCGAAGGGGCAGGCCTACGACGTGTGGATCTACGAGGCCACCGACGCGAAGGGGAACGTCTGGTACTTGGCGTTCGGGGTGGACCCGCTCCGCCCGGGCGGGGGCGTTCCGCCGGGCCGGTACGGGCTGTACTACTCCCGCGTCGACCCGGCGGTGGGCGGGAAGCTCAGCCGCTGGACGACGCCGACCGGCACGGAGCGGCAGTAGCCGGCCCGGCCCCGCCTACACGCGGCGGCCTCCGGCGGGTACACTTCTTCCGGCCCAACCGCCTCGGGAGGTCGACATGGCCGAGCCCCTCATCGTGTCCGACCCGGCCGTCATGCTCGGCAAGCCGGTCGTCGCCGGCACCCGGCTGACGGTCGAACTCATCCTCCGCAAGCTCGGGGCCGGGGAGACGGTCGAGCAGCTCCTCGACTCCCACCCCCGGCTGACCCGGGAGGCCGTGTTCGCCGCCCTCCGGTTCGCGTCCGAGGCTCTGGGGGCGGAGGTCGTCCGCCCGCTGGCGAGGCGGTCGGCGTGAACCTCCTGGCCGACGAGAACATCGACCGCGGGGTCGTCGAACGGCTCCGGGCCGACGGCCACCGGGTCGGCTGGGTGGCCGAGCTGTCGCCGAGCATCCCGGACGAGGAGGTGCTGCGGCGGGCGGCCGCCGAAGGTGCGGTGCTGGTGACCGAGGACAAGGACTTCGGGGAGCTGGTGTACCGCCGCGGGCTGGCCCACGCCGGGGTGTTGTTGGTCCGGCTGGAAGGGCTGGACAACCCGGCCAAGGCGGAGGTGGTGTCGCAGGCCGTCCGGGACCACGGGCTGGACCTGCCGGGGGCGTTCGCGGTGGTGTCGCCGGACTCGGTCCGGGTGAGGCGGCCGGGGCCGGCCGGGGGCGGGGCCGAACCAGCCGCTGCACCGGACCCGGCCCCGCCGGGTCCGCCCCCGTGACGCCTCGCTTGTTCGGCGGGGCCGGGCCGGTGAGCTTGTTCGTTCGATACGCCGGGACGGGCCACCCGGCCCGGGCGACCGATCCGGGTCCGCCGGCGGCCAATCTGTTACACTGAGGGCGTCTGGCCACCGTCTGCGGGAGGGATGCATGAACGAGGCGCTGACGGCCCGGCCCGGGCCGGTCGTCCCACGCGAGGTCCGGACGTTCGCCGCCGAGAAGGGCGTCGACCGCTACCTCGGCGCGGCCATCGAGTTGGCCCGCCGGGCGTTCCCGGTGTCGGGCCTCGCCGTGTCGCTCGCGCGGGACGCCGAGGACGAAACGCACCAGTACATCGCCCTCGACATCGAGGCTGGGGGGCGGACGGCGGACGAGTTGCTCGCCGGCCAGCGCGTCTGGTCCGGGGAAATCGCCCGGACGTGCCAGTCCCGCCAGGCCGTCTACTTCGTGCTGGGCTGGCGGTGAACTGGCGCGACTTCCTCGCGCTGGCGTCCCGGTTGGCCGCGGAGCCGACGGAGGCGGACTGGCGGACCGCCGTGAGTCGGGCGTACTACGCCGCCTTCCACGTCGCGCGGGAGTTGCTGGCCGACCTGGGCTTCACCGTCCCCCGGGCCGATCGGGCGCATCAGTACCTCGTGTTCCGCCTGAGCAACTGCGGCGAGCCGACCGTGGAGTCCGCCGGGCGCGACCTGGATACGCTCCGGCGGCTCCGGAACCGCGCGGACTACGACGACGCCCCGGCCGTGACGCCGGCCCAAGCTGTCGCGGCCGTTCGGCTGGCCGAGGGCATCATCCAGGCACTCGACGCGGCGAGGCTCGGCCCGCCCCGCACCCGGGTGCGGGGCGCGATGATCGTCTACGAGCGCGACGTTCTCCGGGACGTGACCTGGCACCCGTGAGCGGGTCGGTTCGGCTCCCGGCTCGGTGTTGCATTTCCCGCCCGGCTCCCGGTTCTTATAACGACGGCCGGTCATCCGTCGGAAAGGCCGGGAGGGCGATGGGCACCACCATCCGGGTCGGGGCGGTCAACTACCTCAACACCAAGCCGCTGGTCGAGCGGCTGACCGCCTTCGCCCCGTCCATCGACCTGTCGTTCGACCTCCCGAGCCGGCTGGCCGACCGGCTGGTGGCCGGCGAGTTCGAGGTCGGGCTGATCCCGGTCGTCGAGTACTTCCGCGGCGACCGCTACTCGTACATCCCGGGCGTGGCCATCGGCTCCCGCGGGCCGGTCCTGAGCGTCACCCTGTTCAGCCGTGTGCCGTGGCCCGAAATCCGCTCGGTCGCCCTCGACGAGGGGTCGCGGACCAGCGCCGCCCTGACCCGCATCCTCTTGGAGAAGCGGTACGGCATCCGCCCGGCAGTCGAGCCGCTGCCGATCGACGCCCCGGCCGACGACTTAGCGACCGATGCCGTGCTCCTGATCGGCGACCGGGCCATGCGGGCCTGCCTGCCCGGCCACCGCTACGCCTACGACCTCGGCCGGGAGTGGGCCGACTGGACCGGGCTGCCGTTCGTCTACGCCGTCTGGGCCGTCCGGGACGGGGTCGACCTCGGGCCGGCCGCGGCCGCCTTCCGCAAGGCGAAGGACCACGGGCTGGCTCACGCCGGCGAGATCGCCCAGCGGGAGGCACCGGCCCTCGGGCTCGACCCGGCGTACTGCCGCCGGTACTTCGACGCCATCATCAACTACGACCTCGGGCCGCGGGAGCTGGCCGGCCTCGGCCGGTTCTACGACCTCGCGGCCGACCTCGGGCTGGCTCCGCAGGGGGTGGACCTTGTCCGCTACCATCGACCGCATCTTGTCGAAGGCCGTTGACGGCGGCCGGCTGACGCCCGACGAGGGTGTCGCGCTCTTCGGTAGCCGCGACCTGGCCAAGCTCGGCCGGGCGGCCCACGCCGTCTGCCTGCGGCTCCACCCGGAGCCGTACCGCACCTACAACATCGACCGGAACGTCAACTATACCAATGTCTGTGCGGCGGTCTGCGACTTCTGCGCCTTCTACCGCAAGTCCGGCGACGCCGACGCCTACGTCCTACCGCGGGAAGAACTCTACCGGAAGATCGAGGAGACGATCGCCCTCGGCGGGGACCAAATCCTGATGCAGGGCGGGATGCACCCGGCCCTCAAGCTGGAGTGGTACGAGGACCTGTTGCGGGACCTGCGGGCACGGTATCCGTCGGTCAACCTCCATGCGTTCAGCCCGCCGGAAATCTGGCACTTCCACAAGATCAACAAGCTCCCCCTGCCGGAAGTCTTGCGGCGGCTGAAGGACGCCGGCCTGGGGTCGCTGCCGGGTGGCGGCGGCGAAATCCTGGTGGACCGCGTGCGGAAGCAACTGACCAAGAACAAGGCCCTGACCGACGAGTGGCTGGCGGTGTGCCGCGAGTGGCACAAGCTCGGCGGCAAGGGGTCGGCCACGATGATGTTCGGCCACGTCGAGACGGAGGCCGAGCGGATCGAGCACCTGACCCGCATCCGCGAGTTGCAGGACGAGACCGGCGGGTTCACCGCGTTCATCTGCTGGACGATGCAGCCGGGCCACAAGATGAGCGACTTCCCGGAGGCCGGGGCGTTCGAGTACCTGCGGACCCAGGCCATCGCCCGGCTGTACCTGGACAACGTCCCGAACATCCAGTCGTCGTGGGTGACGCAGGGGGCGAAGATCGGCCAGGTCGCCCTGTTCTTCGGGGCGAACGACATGGGCAGCCTGATGATCGAGGAGAGCGTGGTCGCCTCGGCCGGGACGGTCCATCACCTGACGCTGGACGAGATCCGCCGGTGCATCCGGGAGGCCGGGTGGGAACCGCGGCAGCGGGACGTGTACTACCGGCTACTTCCCGAGCAGGTGGTGATGCCGCCGAAGAGGGTGGCCGAGCGGTCGTTGCCGGTCCTCGCCTGAGTCGGCACAATGAGCCAGTCTTGGTGGCACAGGCATTCCTGCCTGTGCCAGTCCAGGAGCACAGGCCGGGAGGCCTGTGCCACCGGAGCAGCACTTGGTGGCACAGGCCTCCCGGCCTGTGCGGCGGGGTGGCATGACCGACGACGAGGTGATGCGGCTGCGGCTCCAGCAGGTGGCCGCCTACCGGCAGGTGTGTGCGGCCGTCCGGGCCGGGGCCGGGCACACCCTGTTCAACGCCGCCCTGATGGGCGCGCTGACGTTCCTCGTCTCCCAAGCCCCCGGGGCGCAACCGCTCGTCCTGCTGTACGCCGCCTTCGCGGCCGGCGAGTTGGCCGTCGGGCTGTGGAAGAAGGCCCGGCCGTCGATCGACGCGGTCCTGGTGGACGGCCTCTTGGTCGGCGGGTTCGGGCTGGCCGTCCTCGGCCGGCAGGTGCTGGCCTGGCAGGGCGTGGCCTGGGCCGGCCGGGTCAACCCGATCTCCATCGCCTTCGGCGTCTGGATGATGGTCGACGCGGTCCGGACCCTGCGGGTGTACGCCGACCTTCGGAGGGTCTTCCCGACCCGCCCGACCCGGGACCAGATCGCCTGGTTCGACGACATTGCGGCCGAGACCCGGGCGGCCGCCCCCCAGGCCGACGACCGGGCGATCGACCTGCCGACCCGGCCGCACCTGAAGGGGCAGCTCCTCGGCTCGACCGCGTTCCTGGCCTCCACCCGGGGCGAGGAGGTGTGGGTGGCCGGGCCGGAGACGTTCGAGATCACTCGGCATCCGGAGGACACGGGGACCGGCCGCCGGCCGGCGTCACTGCGGGTGTACGGGCAGGAATACCCGCCGTTCGACATCGATGACGCGAGCTGGGATAACTACCAGCGGTGGGTGAAGGCGAACGCGGTCTGACGCCGCACAGGCCGGGAGGCCTGTGCCACCAAACCCTAGCTTCGGTGGCACAGGCCTCCCGGCCTGTGTCGGGACCATCCGCCCATGATCGAGGTCCGCGACCTGAGCAAGTGGTTCCGGGGGGCGGACGGCGGCCGGGTGGCGGCCGTCGACGGCCTCCGGTTCACCGTCCGCCCGGGCGAGGTGTTCGGGCTGCTCGGGCCGAACGGGGCCGGCAAGACCACCACCCTGCGGATGCTCTGTACGGTCCTCAAGCCGACCGGGGGGACGGCGACCGTCGCCGGGTTCGACGTGGTCGAGCAGCCCAGTGAGGTCCGCCGGCACGTCGGCTTCCTGTCGGCCAACACCGGCGTCTACGACCGGATGACGGCCCGGGAGATGGTCGAGTACTACGGCCGGCTGAACCAGATTCCGCCGGAGGTCCTCGGCCCGCGGCTGGAGGAGCTGTTCGACACGTTGCAGATGACCGGGTTTCGGGACGTTCCGGGCGGCAAGATGAGCACCGGGATGAAGCAGAAGGTGTCGATCGCCCGGGCCCTGGTGAACGACCCGCCGGTCCTGATCTTCGACGAGCCGACGGCCGGGCTGGACGTGCTGGTCCAGCGGGCCGTGCTGGACAGCATCAAGCAGCTCCGCGGCCGGGGCAAGACGATCGTCTTCTCGACCCACATCATGCGGGAGGTGGAGAAGCTGTGCGACCGGGTGGCGATCATGGCCCGGGGCCGGATCGTCGCCTGCGGGACGCCGGACGACCTCCGCCAGATGTACAACGAGCCCGACCTGGAGGAGCTGTTCTTCCGGTTGGTTTCGTAAGAAAAGATCGGCCCGCTGATGACGCAGACTTCGGCGCAGATGAAGTCTGCGTCATCAGCGGGCCGGCCTTCGTCTTGCCCGCTTCACTTCTTGAACACCACCCCGCCGAGCCGGAGTGCCACCGCCCCCCGGCCCGGGGCGGTGGCGAACTCGACCATCTCGTCCTCCAGGTGGCCGTCCGCCACCCGGAACACGTCGTCCTGGAAGTGTTCCAGCGGGCAGCGGAAGCTACTCCAGTCGAGAAAAAGCTTACCCCCCTTGGCCCACACCTTAGCCACCCCGAAGGCCGGGTCGGTGTAGTCGCCCACGTACCCATCCGGCGGGAGGGAGGGCTTGGTGTCCGGCTTGCGGGCCGCGTCCCGGGCGTCCCGGGCCGCCCGCTTGGCCGCCGCCGCGTCGGCCACCAGCTTCCGGAAGAAGCCGTTCCAGTCCCGCCCCGGCAGGTCGCAGTACAGGTCGATTAAGGTGTTCGTCACCGCCTGGTTCATCCGCGTCTCGTGGCGGTTGTTCAGCGCCGCGATGCCCAGCTTCTCGTCTGGCAACAGGGTCACCTGCACCCGGAACCCGTCGATCATCCCGCCGTGGGCACAGACCCGTTTGCCCCGGTGGTCCGCCACCACCCACCCCATCCCATAGCTCAGTTGGACCGTGTCCGGGTTCATCGCCCGGGCGTTCCCTTCGAGCCGGATGATGGTCTGCGGCATCTTGGTCTCGGCCAGCGCCCGCTCCCCGACTAGCCGCCGGCCGCCCGGGGCCAGCCCGCCGGACAGGTGGAACCGCAGCCACCCCCCGAGGTCCCGGGCCGAGGCGTGGACCGACCCGGCCGGGTTCGGCTCGGGCATGTCGTAGGCCGGCATCGGGCCGAGGGTGCCGCCCTTCGGGACGTGGTGGCCGACCGCCCGGTCGGCCGGCGGGTCGGTCGTGGTGAACCGCACCCCGGCCATCCCCAGCGGGTCGGTAATCCGCTCCTTGACGAGCTGCTCCCACGGCTTGCCGGCCCGGCGGGCGGCCAGCCGGCCGGCCGCGATGTACGTCAGGCTGGTGTACTCGAACCCGGCCCGGAACGGGTACGCCAGCGGCAGCTTCTCGACCCGCCGGAGGGTCTCGTCCAGGTTCCACGGGGCGTGGTACCAGAGCCGGTCGTTCCCCCCCAGGCCGGTCCGGTGGGACAGGAGGTCGCGGACGGTGACCAGGGCGTCGGCGTGAGGGTCGGACAGCTTGAAGGAGGGGAGGTGGTCGCGGACGCGGTCGTCCCAGCCGACGAGGCCGTCGTCCGCCAGCATCGCCAGCAGGGTCGAGGTGAACGCCTTCGAGCAGGACGCGAGGGGGAAGACGGTGTCGGGGGTGACCGGGTCGGGGCGGTCGAGCTGCTTGCGGCCGTACCCGTTCAGCACCGCCACCTCGTCGCCGCGGACGACGACCAGGGCCGCCCCGGGCACCTCCCACGCGGCCAGGGCGTCGGCCATTACCTTGTCCACGACCGACGGGGACGGGTCGGCGGCCCGGGCCGGGACGGCGGCGAGCAACAGGGCGAACACCGACGTGATTCGCATGACAAACTCCCGGCTGATCCGGGCGAGCGGGGCCGTCAGGCCCCTGTTTCGGACACACCGGCAGGATGCCGGTGCCAGAGGAGAAGCCGGGGGCTGACGCCCCCGCTCGCCCGGAAGTACAACGCCGAACGGCCCCGGGCGTTGCCCCGCTTCCCTCACTTTACCCGACGACCGCCGCGGGGCGGACGCCCCCGCTTCGCCGGCCGGTTGCCGTTCCCCCAGCTTGACGGAATCGGGGGAGAAACCCGGGAAAAACCCGGCCGGCGGGCCGGATTTGCGGCCGACTCGGCTTGACCGTGCGGGGCCGCCCGCTATGGTCCCGCGACTTTCCGCCCCAGTGCGCGAAGTGTGACTAAACGGGGAACGGCCGCCGGGCGACCGGGGGCCGGGCCGAGGTGCGGGTTGGGGAGCCTGCCCACGGCCGGTCGTCCACGCAGAAGGGGGACGCGGGTTATGCGCCAGCGGTTCATCGGGGGGGCCCTGCTCGCGGCCGCGGCCGTAGCCGGCGGGGCGGACGACATCCGGGCTCAGGGGCCGCCGGCCGGCCCCGACCCGGCCCCAACGTACTACGAGCTGCCGATCACCGCCCGGGGTCAGATCCCGGCCATGGCCGGGTCCCCGGCGAACGCCGGGTTCGACCCGCCGGTCAACGCCGACCCGGCGTTCCCGATCCCGACCGGGCGGGCCGGGGCGGCCGGGTTCTACACCGCCGGCGAGTTCATCCTCTGGACCCAGTCGAAGGCGATCGGCCAGCAGGACATCGCGTTCCGCGGGTTCGTCGACTCGACCGGGGAGATCACCGGCATCCCGGGCACCTACGTCGGGAGCGGGAAGGTGGGCCTGCGGACCGACGACCTCGGGCGGACCTCGTTCACCCCGGGGTACCGGGTCGAGCTGGGGTACAAGTTCGAGGACGGCACCCGCATCTACGCCAACTACGCCCAACTGTTCGAGACCCAGTACTCGGCCGGGGCCACCCTGGTCCCGCCGTTCTTCCGCAGCCGGGTCGACCTGGCCGACACCTACCTGGTGGCCGGGGTGTACAACTTCCCGCCCCAGTTCGCCGGGCCGGCCCGCAAGACCCTGTACGACCGGGAAGAGCAAGCGGGCTTGGCGTCCAACACCTACGGCATCTGGAACGCGGCGAGCGTGATGGACATCAAGTTCACCCAGCGGTTCAGCCAGGCCGAGATCGGCGGCCGGGTGCCGATGTTCCAGACCGACTACAGCCGGGTGTACGGGCTGGCCGGCGGCCGGTTCGCCTGGTTCTTCGAGCGGTTCCAGTGGCGGACGGTCAGCTACGACATTGCCGGCCGGGCCCTCCCGCAGGACGTGGCCTGGTACACCAACACCCTCAGCCAGCGGATGTACGGCCCGTTCGTCGGGTGCGGGCACGAGATCTTCCTGCACAACTCGTTCTCGCTCAGCACCGACCTGACCGCGGCCGGCCTCTTGGCGGTCGAGAAGGAGCGGGTGAAGTACAAGCAGGAGACGTTCACCGCGGTCGGCAGCCTGGCCCCGGTCCAGGCCAAGCGGGGGGTGAACGAGTACAGCTTCGTCCCGAACGCCAACGCCGACATCAACCTGTGGTGGTACCCGGTCGAGGGGGTCCAGGTCCGGGTCGGGTACTCGGCCATGACGTTCTTCAACACCCGGTACATGCGGGAGCCGGTCGGGTTCAACTACGGGGCGATCGACCCGGAGTACGACGTGAAGGTGTTCCGGATCGTCCACGGGATCAACTTC
>JAIEQN010000378.1 GCA_019747685.1 Gemmataceae bacterium | reverse complement strand
TGCTGGGCAGGTCGGACGGCTTGACCGACCCGCGGCAGACGCGGTCGGCGGCCTTCCGCTTGGCGGTGTAGTACTCGGACTCGGTCCGCTCGTACATGAGCCGGGCGGCCTCGAAGGCGATGGCCCGGCGGAGCTTGGGGTCGGCCACGAAGGGATGCGGCGGTTTGATTAACGAGCCTGTCCGGTGCCGCCGCGAGGCTCGGGGACATTCTACACCCGCCGGGCGGGCGTCAACCGCCTAGCCCCTTCCGGATCGTCTCCATCGGCAGGTAGAGATGTCGGCCCTGATCGAGCAACGGACGGAACCCGTACTTCACATACCAGGCGATGGCCTCGTCGTCGATCGCGTGAACATGGACCGCGACCACCCCCGCTTGTTCGGCGATCCCGAGGGCCCTCCGCTCTGCGTCCATCAACAAGTCACTCCCGAGCCCCCGACCCTGGGCGGTCACGTCGACCGCCAGCCGGCCGATCAGGAGGGCCGGGACCGGGTGCCGCGGGAGCTTCTTCCCGAGGTCGGCCGGGACATCGGCGAACGGGACGGATGACGCGGCGAGCGTGTAATACCCGATCAACCTGGGATCGGCCGGGGCGACCGCCACGAAGGTCCGGCCGACCCCCTTCCGCCCGTACTGCCCGGCCTGGGTACGCAGAAACACGTCGAGGGGAGGCTTCCCGCAGGAAAACTCCCCTCGCTCGTGGTGGTCGGCCAATGGCTCGATCCGCCAGTCATCCATGCCGCTCTTTGTACCTCGCGGCCGCGGCCCGGAAAGCCGGGGTCGGCCCGGGCGGGTTGTCGAGCAAGGCCAAGAACAGGTCGCGGTCTCGGTCCGAGAGGGGGGCCAGCCGGTCCTCCAGGAAGGTCAGGTCGGCCTCCGGCACGACGACAGCCTTTCGGACCCGAACCTCGCCCTCTCGGACCCGCTCGACTGTGACCGTGGCATTGGCGAACTCGCGCGGGAGCGGGATACGCCCCCGGTGATCCACGGTCAGCACCTCGGCCGGCTGAGGTGGGGTGGCCGGCGCCGAAGTCCGGGCGGCCCGCTCCGGCGGAGCAGTCGCGTTGATCCGCCCCCGTGCGAGGGCGGTCAACTGCCATCGCCTGTCCGAGACCTGCTCCGCGAACCCCAGCCCCCGCATCGACCGGAGGTGGTTCCGGGTAACGGCCTCGGAGTAAGTCTTCTCCGTGAACGCGGCCCCGCCTTGGCGGGCCAGGTCGCCCGCCCGCCGGCCGAGGTCGGCTGCAGTCAACGGCTCGGCGGCCCGTGCCAGCGCCGTGTGGATGAAGTGGGGCCGCCGGCCGATGGTCCCCCGCAGGACATCGAACCCGGGTCGGTTCGGGTCTGGCGGGACCGTAACGGTTTCGCTCATCACATCCTCCCGAGCGGTTGCCTTCGGGGCGGGGACTTACCCCGCGACCCCCACCCAGCCGCCTTCGGCCTTCGCAACATACCCCTTCCTCGTCAGCGACATCAGGTGCTCCCGGACGGCCCCGCGCTCGGTCAGCCCGCGCCGCCGGACCTCGTCCGCGATCTCGTGCTCCGTGAACAGCCGGCCGGCCGGGATGTCGTGGATGACGAGGTTGAGCGAGCCGGCTCCCGAGCGGATGGCGTTGCCCCAAATCGTCTGCTCGCGGTCCATGGCATCCTCCTGCGAGTGGTTACGGGGTAAGGGGTCACAAAGGAACTGTACCCGGCAAAGACTAGAAAGTCAACTAGAATCGAAAAACCGCCTCCACCATACTGTACGGTTCCGACCGAGTTGGCAGATGGAAGACGGGCTTGGCGACAACTCCATCATTGTGGACAATACCTCCAACATGCCAGATGCTACTTCTGACCTGAACCGACGGATCGCCGGGCGGGTCCGCGGGCTGCGGGCCGATCGGGGGCTGTCACTCGACGGCTTGGCCGCCAAGAGCGGCGTCAGCCGGTCGATGATCTCGCTCATCGAGCGGGGCGAGAGTAGCCCGACGGCGGCGGTGTTGGAGAAGCTGGCCGCCGGGCTGGGGGTGGCGCTGGCCTCGCTGTTCGACCCGCCGGCCGGCCCGGCACCCGCCGGCCCGGTGGCCCGGCGGGCGGACCAGTCCGAATGGCGGGACCCGGCCTCCGGGTACCTCCGCCGCAACGTCTCGCCGCCGGGGGTGCCCCAGCCGATGCGGATTGTCGAGGTCCACTTCCCGCCGGGCGGGCGGGTGGCGTTCGAGAACGGCCCCCGCGACGGCCGGGTCTACCAACAGGTGTGGGTCCTGGAGGGGGCGATCGACATCACCCTCGGGGACGACCGCCACCGGCTCCGGGCCGGCGACTGCCTGGCGATGGACCTCGACCGTCCGACCCTGTTCCACAACCCGACGCGGAAGCCCACCCGGTACGCGGTGGTGATCGCGTCCGAACCCCCGGTGCGACGATGACCCCGTCGGACTACCCCGTGCGGCGGCTGCCCGCCCTCGACGACGCTCATGTGGGGCAGCTCGCCGACGTGCTGATCGACTGCGTCGAGGGTGGGGCGTCGGTCAGCTTCATGCTCCCGCTGACCCGGGACCGGGCGGTCGCCTTCTGGCGGCGGGTGGCCGAGGGTGTAGCCGCCGGCGGCCGGGCGGTACTGATCGCCGAGGACGAGCAGGGGATTTGCGGCACGGTGCAGTTGATCTTCGACCTGCCCGAGAACCAGCCGCACCGGGCCGACTTGGCGAAGATGTTGGTCCACCGGCGGGCCAGGAAGCGGGGGCTGGGGGCGGCCCTGATGGGGGCGGCCGAGGCGACGGCACGGGAGTGCGGCAAGACCTTGTTGGTGCTCGATGCCGTCACCGGCGGGGACGCGGCCCGGCTGTACGAGCGGCTGGGGTGGGTGCGGGTGGGCGACATCCCCCGGTACGCCCTGATGCCCGACGGCGAGCCGTGCGGCACCACCTACTACTACCGCGACCTGTCCTGAACGAGGCCGGTCACACGACCGACCCGGCCCGGGTGAGGGAGCGGGCCAGGGCCGCCTCCAGGTCGGGCCCGTCGGGTAGGCTCAGGCCGAACACCCCGGCCAGCGCCCCCCGCAGCTCGGCCGGGGTGGTCAGGGCGCGGCGGTCGGTGCCCTCCGGCCCGTGGGTGGCCAGCTCGTTCCCCCGCAGGGTGGCCCGCCGGCCGGGCAGGGCACGGCCGGCCAGCACCCCGTTGACGAAGATCGATTCCGGATGGGTCGAAACGTACCAGTTGGCGACCTCGTAGTCGATCGGGGGCCGCTCCGTCAGGTCGAACCGGTAGAGCGGCCGCCACTCCCCGCGGACGAGGGCCCGGAGGACGAACTCCCCTCCGTCCGGGGTCAGCCGGAATGGCTCGTGCGGGGTCTCCTGGAGGGTGTCAGCTTCGAGCCGGATCGGGCCGGTCAGGGTCATCCCGCCGAACCCCACGTCCGCCAGGTACGGCCGGCCGTCGACCTCGACCCGCAGGACCATGTGGGCCAGCGCCGGGACCCGCCCGTCCGGGACGTTCCAGAGGACCCGGGCGGCCAGCCCGACGACGGGAAAACCGACCGCCTCCAGGACGGCCCGGAACAGCCCGTTCTGCTCGAAGCAGTAGCCGCCGCGGCCGCCGCGGACCAGCTTCCGCTCGACCGACGGCAGGTCGAGGCGGACCGGCCGGCCCAGGAGGGGGTCGAGGTTCTCGAACGGGATGGCCCCGACGTGGGCCAGGTGGAGGGCCCGGAGGGTGTCGAGGGTGGGCGCCGCCGGGCCGTCGTACCCGACCCGCCGGAAGTAGGCCCCCGGGTCGATGGCCGCCATTCCCACACCCCCGTGGGCCCGCGCGTTCGATCCGCGGGCTTACCCGTCCCGGAGGATTTCCCGGGCGGCGTTGAGGCCGCAGGCGCCCATGACACCGCCGCCCGGGTGGGTGGCGGCGCCGCACATGTAAAGCCCCCGCACCGGCGTCCGGTAGTTCGCGTACCCGGCCGCCGGGCGGAAGCTGTACATGCTGGACAGGCTCATCGACCCCTGCATGATGTTTCCGCCGGTGATCCCCCACGCCCGCTCCATGTCCGGCGGGGCGAACACCTGACGGCCCAGCACCGCCCGCTTGAAGTTCGGGGCGTACTCGTTCAGCACGTCGAAGCAGCGGTCGGCGAACCGGTCCCGCTCGGCGTCCCAGGTCGTGCCCTTGAGGTGGTACGGGGCGTACTGCACGAACATGCTCAGGATGTGCTTCCCGGGCGGGGCCAGGGTGTTGTCCAGGGCCGTCGCCATCGTACATTCGAGCATCGGGTTCTCGGCCGGCTTGCCGTACTTGGCGTCGTCGTAGGCCCGCTCGATGTAGTCCATCCCCGGGCAGACGTGCATCGTCCCGTGGTGTTGCGGGCCGACCCCGGTGCCCGGCAGGGCCGTGAACTGCGGCGGCTCGGCGAGGGCGACGTTGATCTTCACCGTCGCCGACGAGTAGTCGATCTTCTTGACGTTGGCCAGGAAGTCGGCCGGCAGGTCGGCCGGGTCCATCAGCTTCACGAAGGTAACGTTGGCGTCGGCCCCCGAGATGACCCGCGGGGCGCGGAACTCGGTCCCGTCCTTCAGTGCCACCCCGATCGCCGCCCCGCCCCGGACCAGGATGCGGCCGACCTCGGCGTCCGTCTTGATCTCGCCTCCCTTCGCCCGGGCCGCCGCCGCGATGCTGGTCGAGATCGTCCCCATCCCGCCGCGGACGTACCCCCACACGCCCCGCACCCCGTCGCACTCGCCCATGACGTGGTGGAAGAGGACGTAGGCCGTGCCCGGGTGGGACGGCGGGGCGAACGCCCCGATGACGGCGTCGGTGGCGATCGTGGCCTTGAGTACGTCCGACTCGAACCACCGGTCGAGGATCGGCCGGGCCGCCCCGGTCATGATCTCGACGGCGTCGGTGGCCGCGTCCCGGCCGAGCCGGCGGAACCCCCACCCGGCCTTGGCCAGCTTCCACAGGTCGCCGAGGCGGTTGGCGAACGGGTCGGGCGGGGTCTGGGTGAGCATCGGCTCCAGGAAGTCGGCCACCCGGGTCAGCATGGCCTCGTACTTCGGGAAGTTCTCGGCGTCCTCGCGGCTGAACTTGGCGATCTCCTTGAGGGTCATGTCGTGGTCCGGCCCCATCATCAGGTAGCGGCCGTCCGGCAGCGGGGTGAACGACGACGGGCTGCGGGGCAGCATCTCGAACCCGTACTTCTTCAGCCCCAGGTCGCGGATGATCTCGGGCCGCAGCAGGCTGTTGACGTAGGCGGCGGACGACACCTTGAACCCCGGCCAGACCTCCTCGGTGATGCAGCACCCGCCGACGATGTCCCGGCGTTCGAGGACGAGGACCTTGTGCCCGGCCCGGGCCAGGTAGGCGGCGGTCACGAGCCCGTTGTGCCCGGCCCCGATGATGATCGCGTCGTAGTTGGTCGGCATGTAGGGGACCGATGGGGGAGTGGCAAACGAGTGTATTCTAGAAGCGCACCAGGGGCTGGCGCCCCTGGCTACCGTCAGTCGTCCCTCCGGGACTCCGGAGAGTTTGGAGCCGCGGAGCGGCGACGGACGGTAGCCAGGGGCGCCAGCCCCTGGTCGAAGTACCGGCGGACTACTTTCTGTCGTTCTCGCCCTTGATCGTCCACAGGTAGACGGTGTACTCGGTCTCCCCGAACTCGTTCTTGGCCTTGACCCGCTCGGTCTTCTCCGGCGGCCAGTCCTCGCCCATGCTGAACGTGTTCGACACCACCCGGGCCCCCGGCTTCAGCCCGGCCTTGAGCACCGGCTTGAGCCGGACGTTCACCTGCTGGTACAGGTACAGGGTGACCACGTCCACGTCCTTGAAGTCCTCCGGCTTCATCTTCAGCACGTCCCCCTGCTTGAAGGTCAGCTTCTTCCGCTGGTCCGGGGACAGCTTGGCCTCGTCCAGGCTCTTCTCGCAGTCCTTCAGCCGCTCCGGGTCGTAGTCCAGCCCGAGCCCCCGGCCGGCCTTGAAGTCCTTGACCGCCGAGATCACGATCCGCCCGTCCCCGCACCCCAGGTCGTAGACGGTGTCGCCCTCCTTGACGGCGGCCAGCTCCAGCATCTTCTTGACCACCTCCGGCTTGGTCGGGACGTAGACGACCGGGATCTCGGTGTCGAGCTTCTTCTTCGGCGGGTCGTCGGCGGCGGCCGGCCGGCCCCCGGCCAGCAGGGCGGCCGACAGCCCCAGGGCGAGCGCGAACAGCGTCCTCACGGTGCGTCTCCTCCGGCGGATGGGAACGGCCCGACGCGGGCAGGGGCGATTATCGCCCGGCCCGGCCGATCGGAAAGGGGTGAAATGGAAAGCATAGGCCGGGAGGCCTGTGCCACCAAGAGGCCAATCTTGGTGGCACAGGCCTCCCGGCCTGTGTGACTGCCGGAGGCACGGGCATTCCTGCCCGTGCCCCGGGGGTTAGCCGACGTACACCCCGTTCAGGTCGTTGAACCCGGGCAGGTCGAACAGCGGGTCGGTGGTGTTGGTCACCAGGCTGCTGCCGCGGTAGGCGGTGGCCACCGACCGGTCGCCGTCGCCCGGCCCGGTCACCACGTCGGCGTTCAGGTCGCCGTCGAGGTACTTGACGGCCACCCGCACCCCGCCCCGGTTGGCCACGTTCCCGGCGAAGAAGTTGGCCATCGGGGCGGCCAGGGCGGCCGCCGGCCCGCGGGTCAGGAGCGTCCGCCCGTCGAGCACCGTCACCCGCGGCCCGCCGCCGGGGCCGGCCCCGACCACCAGGTCCCCGAACCCGTCCCCGTTCACGTCCCCGATCGCCGAGTACGTCCCGTTGCGGAGGTCCGGGGCGAAGGCGAAGAAGTCGCTGGTCAGGGTCCGGAACCGGCCGGCGGCCAACCCCTGGCCGTCCCAGATCGAGATGCGCGGGCCGCCGCCGAACCCGGCCGACACCGCGATGTCGGCGAACCCGTCGGCGTTCAGGTCGCCGACGGCCGCCCGGGCCCCGCCCCGGAAGTTCGGGTCGTCGATCCCGAAGTAGCTGAGGACCGGGTCGAAGTCCCCGCCGCGGTACATGATCACCCGCGGCCCGCCGCCCTCGTCCGGGGTGACGACCAGGTCGGCCTGGCCGTCCCCGTCCACGTCCCCGGCGGCCACGAACAGCCCGCCGGTGAAGTCCCCGAACGGGGCGGCCGAGAAGATCTCGGTCCCGGACGCCCCGTCCAGGATGACGAACCGGGCGGTCGTCCCGGGGCCGGTCCCCAGCACCGGGTCGGCCACCCCGTCCCGGTTGAAGTCGGCCAGGGCCGTCCGCACCCCGCCGGCGAACCCGGGGAACGGGTTCAGCCCGGCCTTCAGCGTCCCGTCCGGGTTGTACAGGTTGGCCCCGGCCGGGGTCCCCCGGCCGGCACCCACCAGCACGTCCGTCGGGGCCGGGACGACGCTCAGCGTCCCGTTGGCGGTGGACACCGTGTAGTTGGCCGCGGTCGGGTTCCCGCCGGCCACGACCGGGTACAGCCCGACCCGGCTGTCGATCGTCGCCGGGGTCGACAGCACCAGCCCGTTGACCACCGCCGGGGTGTCGCCGTTGACCAGCCCCTCGTAGGAGGCGGTGAACGGCGGGTTCGGCGTGCCGACCACCCGGCTGGCGTCGCTCGCCCGGACCACCAGCGGGGCCGGGGTGACGGACAGGGTGCCCGGGGTGAAGTTGACGACGTAGTTGCCGTTCGAGGCGACCGACCCCCGGGTGATCGGGTACGCCCCGACCGGGCTGGCCGGGGTCGCCGTCGTCGCCAGGCCGCCGGTCAGCACGGCCCCGGCGGTGTCGCCGTTGACCAGTCCGCTGACCGTATAGGTCAGCGGCGGGACCGCCCGGCCGTACACCGTGGTGGCGTCGTTCGCCTGGACGTTCAGCACCGCCGGCATGACCGTGTGGGTCGCCGGGGCGGACAGCCCCGGGAGGAACACGTCCGTCCCGGCGGTGGCCGCGGTCAGGTCGGTGTACGTCCCGGCGGCGAACGTCGGGACGGTGATCGAGGCCCGGAACACGCCGTCGTCGCCGGCGGCGAGCGGGGCCGACCCGAGCACCTCCCCGCCCCGGGCGAACTCGACCGGCACCCCGGCCAGGAGGTCCGTCACCCCGGCCGGTACGGCGACCGTCGCCGTCAGGGTGATCGACTGGCCGTAGGTGGTCGGGCTGTTCGAGAACAGGGTGATGACCGGCGGCCGGGTGATGACCGTCACCGACCCGGCGGCCCCGGTGGCGGTGTTCCCGGCCGCGTCCCGGGCGGTCACCTCGGCGGTGTAGGTCCCGTCGGGCAGGACCACCCCGGCGCCGTCCCGGCCGTCGAACGTGACGGCCACGGCCGGCCCGGTGCCGGTGAACGTCCGGACGGCGGTGCCGCCGGCGTTCCGGACGGTCAGCGTCCAGCCGGTCAGGTTCGCGTCGGTGATCGACGCCGTCAGAGTGGTGCTGGTGGGCACCGTCCCGGTCGTCCCCGGGGCGATGAACCGGACCGAGCTGCTCACCGCCCCGGCGGCCGGGGAGGTGTTGTCGATGGTGAACGACGCCGGGGCCGTCGTCCCGGTTTGGCCGAAGGCGTCGGTGAACGACGCCGTCGCCGTGTACACCCCGTCCGCGACGAACGCCCCGGTCTCGGTCCGCCCGTCCCAGGTGACGGCGATCGGGAAGGTCTGGGACGCGGTGTCGATGACCGCCGGCTGGGTGAACGTCCGGACGACGTTCCCGCCGCCGTCCCGGATGGTCACCGTCCACGTCGCCGTCGGGGCCGTGACCTGCCGGACGGCGGTGGTCAGGGCCACCGCGTCCTGCAGCCCGATGCTGTTGTTCGGGGAGGCGAACGCCGGGGCCGCCGCCAGGGCGTCGATCGTCGCCTCGGCCGCCAGCACCAGGACGGTGCCCGGGACGGCCGTGGTCGTGCTGTTCCCGGCCGCGTCGTCGGCCGTCAGCGTCAGGGTGTAGAACCCGTCCGGCAGCGGCGTCCCGGACCCGTTCGTCCCGTCGAAGTCGACCGCCACCGTCGTCCCGGTCCCGGTGAACGTCCGGACGACGTTGCCGCCGGAATCCCGGACCGTCACCGTCCACCCGGTCAGGTTGGGCTCGGTGATGGTGGCATCCAGGACCCGGACGGCCGTCCCCGGCGACACCCGCCGGTTCGGCACCGTCACCCCGCCCAGGACCGGCGAGGTATTGTCCAGCACCACCGTCACGCCCGGGGCGGTGCCGGCGTTCGTGAACTCGTCCTCGAACCGGACGGAGACGGCGTAGGTCCCGTCCGGGACGACGTTGCCGGCGTCGTCCTTCCCGTCCCACAGGACATTGATCGGGAAGGTGTTGACCGGCGGCACCTCGCCGTTGCCGAAGAAGCTGCCGGTGAACGTCCGGACGACCGTGCCGCCCGAGTCGGTGACCGTCACCGTGAAGGTGGTCCGGGCCCGCTCCTCGGTCACGGTGGCCGACGCGGTGAACGCGTCCAGCACCCCCGGGCTGTTGTCCGGGGAGATGAACGCCTCGCCCCCGGTCAGGTCGGAGATGGCCGGGGTCTCGACCACCTGCGGGGCGTCGAGGTCGTCGGACGCGCTGCCGAAGTTCACCCCGTCCCCGATGAACTGCACCGAGACGGTGTGCGGGCCGTCGCCCAGGGTACTGGTGGTGTAGGTGGCCGTCGTCCCGGTCACCGGGACATCGGCCACGGCCGCCCCGTCGATGATGAACCGGACGACCGACCCGGACAGGTCGGCCCCGGCCGCCCCGGCCTCCGGCGTCACCGTGGCGGTGAACGTCACCGGCTGGTTCCGGGTGGACGGGTTGGCCGACGAGGTGACCTCGACCGACACGTCGGCCAGCACCTTCGACAGCACGACCTCGGTGGGCTCGTACCGGACGGTGAACTTCTGCCCGTTGAGGAAGACGATCCCCGGGCCGGCCGGCTCGGCGAACCGGCCGGTCACCCCGCCGGTGGCGGTGACGATGACGAACTCGTTGCCCAGCTCGACCCCGGACCCGACCGTCCCGGTCAGGGTCGCCCCGCCCAGGGTGATCGCCCCGGACACGGCGAGCTGGTCGTAGTCGTCGCCCGGGACCGGGCTGGCCCCGGACGAGTCGAGGGTGACGGCGAAGACCGTCTGGCTGCCCCACCGGGTCGTCCCGGCCCGGAGGATGCCGGCCGGGTCGGCCGGGTTGCCCGGGCTGACCGTCCCGACCGCCGGGTTGGCCGCCCCGCCGGCCCCGCGGAGGGACCCGACCGTCCCGGCCCCGCTCAGGCTGGCGGCCGCCCCGCCCAGCTCGACCGGGCCGATGACCGTGTCCACCTGCACGTCGCCGTTGCGGACCGTGACCGGGACCGTGGTGGCGGTCGCCGGGAAGAAGGTCAGCCGGCCGGCCCCGTCCTTGAGCACCCGGGCCGTCCCGGGGGTGGCCAACTGGGCCGACACCCGCAGGTCGTCGGCGGCCGGGCCGTCGGCCACGTTGACCGTCCGGTCGGTCCCGTTCAGGTCGAGGGTGCCGGGGCCGAGGATGCTCGCCGCCCCGAGGGCGGACGAGGTGGCGATGACGTTGCCGTTGAGGACGACCCGCCCGCCGGCCCCGATCTCGACCGTCCCGCCGGTCAGGTTCAGCCCGACCTGGGGCGGGACGGCGGTGCTGCTGTTGGGTAGCGTCAGCCGCCCGCCCGGCCCGGTCCGGACCGTCCCGTCGTTGACCGTCACCGTCCCGACCACGTCGGACTGGCCGTTCAGGTCGAACGTCCCGTTCCGTTTGACCGTGACCGGGGTGGCGTCGCCGATCTGGTTGCCCCGGGCCTCCACGAGGAGGGCCGGGACGGTCCCGCCGCCGACCACCGCCGGCCCGACCAGGGCCAGCCCGGACGGCTGGTCGAGCCGCAGGGTGCCGGACCGGACGGTGGTGGTGCCGGTGTACTGGTTGTCGACGGTGGCGGTGTAGGCCACCGTCCCCGGCCCGACGATGTCCAGGTTGAACCGGTTCCCCTCGTCGGTGGTCGGCCGGGTCAGGGTCAGCACGTCACCCGGGTTGGTGGTCCCGACGGCCGCGTTCCCGGCCAGGGTGATCGGGGTGTCCCAGGTGTTCGACCCGTCGCTGTTGAGCGCCCCGATGCCGCCGAACCCGTTCCCGCGGATGGTCAGGGCCTCCCGGTCGAATACCAGCCCGCCGGCCACCTGGAGGGTGCCGCCCGGGTTCACCAGGGTCCCGCTCGGGCCTTCCCGGTCGGTCCGCGGGAAGGCCACCGTCCCGCCGGTCACGTCGGCGACGACCTGCGGCAGGTCGGAGGTCCCGAGGACCCCGCCGAAGGTGATGGTGTACCGGAACCCGCCGGCCTCCGCCGCCCGGGTGACGGTCACCGACCCGCCCACCCCGCCGACCGAGGGCAGGGCGTTCAGGGCGTTCTGGAGGCTGTCCGCCGGGCTCACCCCGCCGGAGGCCGGCACGTCGAACGCCAGCGGGACGGTGGTGGCCCCGTTGAAGGTCAGGGTGAACGTCCCGCTGGTCCCGAGGACCAGGACCGACTGGACCTCCGGGCCGGTGCTCCCCAGGGCCAGCCGGTTGGTGATCCGCAGGATACCGTCGTCGACCACGGTGAGGCCGGCGTACGGGTTGGCGGCGGTCAGCTCGACCACCCCGGCCCCGCCCTTGCGGAGCCGGCTGGCCGGGACGGCCGCCGGGGTCGGGTCCTGGACCGCCCCGGTGACCCGCAGGACGGCCCCGTCGGCCGCCCCGACGCTGGCGTCCGACCCGAGGGTGATCGGGGCGGCGTAGGTGTTCGTCCCGAGGACCGACCGGACGGCCCCCTGGCCGCCGACCCCGTCCCCGTTGATGGTCAGCACCTCGTTCAGGGTCAGCGGCCCGGCCCCGGTCGACCCGTCGAGTTCGAGGGTGGCCCCGGCCGAGACGACGGTGCCCAGCCCGAAGTTCCGGACGGTGGCCACCGACACGGCCGGGTTGGCGGCCGGCAGCCCGACCAGTTGCGACACGTCCGTCCCGGCCAGGGTGCCGGTGAAGAAGACGGTGTACACCGCCCCGCCGGTGATGTCGGCCTTGAGGACGAACACGTCCCCGGCGGCGATGTTCGGGAGGGCCACCAGGGCCGCCTGCACGTCGGCCGCCGACGCCCCGACCGCGATCGGGGCCGTGGTCTGGCCGTCGAACCCGAGGGTGAACGTCCCGGCCGTCCCGAACACGGTGACGGTCTGGACCTCGGGCGACCCGGCGTTGGTCCCGGCCGTCCCGAGGGCCTGGTTGTTCTGGACCCGGAGCGTCCCGGCCTCGACGGTGGTGACGCCCGGGTAGTTGTTGGCCCGGGCCAGGGTGACCCGCCCGGCCCCGACCTTGGCCAGCCCGAACGTGGCCGCGGCCACCCCCGGGGCGATCCCGATCGAGGTGTCGATGGTCAGGTTGTCGGCGGCCCCGGCGGTCCCGATGGCGACCTGGCTGGCCGGGCTGGTCGGCGGGGAGAAGTTCGGCAGGAAGTCGAACAGGATCGGCCCGGCGTAGGCGTTGTCCCCGGCCCCGCCCTGGAGCGCCCCGCTCCGGTTGATGCCGGTTCCGGACAGGGTCAGCGGCTCGCTCGGGACGACCGTGTTCAGCCCGGTGGCGGTGTTCCGGGCCACCTGGAGCTGGGCCCCGTCGAGCACCACCGTCCCGGCCGCCGGGCTGCCCAGGGCGTCCCCGTCCTGGACCTGGAGGGCCCCGGCGACGACCCGGGTGAGGCCGTCGTAGGTGTTGGCCGACGCCAGGATCAGGGTCCCGGGCAGCTCCTTGTCCAGGGCGAAGGTCGACCCCCCGTCGGTCAGCGTCCCGACCCCGGCCAGGACCCCCGGCCGCTGGCCGATGGTCAGGCTGGTGCCCGAGTCGACCCCGATGGTGCCGTCCGTCGCCAGGGTCAGGGTGCCGGTGTAGACGTTGTCGTTGCTGACGTTCCGGACCGACCCGGTGAAGTGGTCGTTGAACAGCAGGCCGCGGCCGAACGCGGTGATCGGCTCCAGCTCGATGTCGGCCCGGACTTCCAGGACCGCCCCGTCCCGGATCACGGTGTCGGCCGGGTTGGCCAGGTTGGCCGCCCCGAGGGCCCGCGGGTTGTTCACCTCGAGGACCCCGACGGCCACGTCCGTCTGGCCGGCGTAGGTGTTGGTGCCGGACAGGGTCAGGGTCCCCCGGCCGATCTTGGTCAGGGTGGCGGCCGCGTCCCCGGCCACCGGGCCGTTGATGTTCAGCGACGCCGGGGTGATGCCGTTCTGGAGGTTCTGGGACCCGGCCGCCCCGATGGTGGTCGGCCCGGTCAGGGTGACCGGCCCGACCCACTCGGACGACCCGCTGACCGCCCGGACGGCCCCGGACGCGGCCTCCGGGTCGGTCAACAGGAGCTGGAACATGCCCCGCCCGTAGGTGGCCGCGGTCAGGGTGTTGAGGGTCTGGTTGACGACGATGTCGCGGACCCCGACCTGGGGCATCCCGGCCCCGAGCCGGTTCCACACCAGGGCGGCCGGGTCGGCCGTCCGGGCCCCGGTCAGCCGCCACACCCCGGCGTCGTTGCCGACGTACACGGCGGTGCCCTGCGGCCGGGGGTCGATGGCCAGCTTCCAGGTCGGGACGGCCGGGAGCGGGCCGGCGTCCGGCCCGGCCGGGTCGACCAGCCCGCTGATGTCGGCCCAGGTCCGGCCGGCGTCGGTCGACCGGAACACCCGCCCGCCGGCCGCCCCGGACGGGCGGCTGACGGCGACGTACACGGTGTCCCGGTTGGCCGGGTCGACGGCCACGTCGGTGATGGTCCCGCCGGCCGCCCCGGGCGGGGTCCGGGTGGTCCAACTGACGCCCCGGTTCTTGGTCAGGAACACGGACTGGCCGTCGGTCACGTAGATGGTGGCCGGGTTGTAGGTGTTCGACAGCACGTCGGTGACCAGCGGGAAGTCCGGGTCGGGGACGAACGGCCCCTGGTAGGAGGCGGCGGCGACGGCGGTGGCCGGCCGGCCGGCCGTGACCGGGGCGTTCAGGTTGGTCAGCCCGGCCCCGCCGGAGACCGACTCCCGGACGGTCGCCCCGCCGATCAGGATGCGGGCCGGGTTGACCGCGTCGACGACCAGCCCGGCGGCCGACCCGCCGCCCGGCACGGCGGTCCAGGAGGACCCGCCGTCGACGGTCTTACGGAGCTGGCCGTTGCGGACGGCGTAGGCCGTCCGGGGGGTGCGGGTGTCGTACCGGACGGCGGTGGTCTCGGTGGCGACGGCGTCGTCCACCCGCTCCCAGGCGGTGCTGTTGTTGAACCGCTGGGTGCCGTTGTTCCGGGCCCCGGCCAGGGCCTTGGTCAGGTCCGTCGGGTGGGCGTCGGCCGAGAAGAACTGGGTGGCCGTCAGGGTGCCGTTGAGGTCCTGGAAGTTGCCGGTGTTGAACACGTACCGCCAGACCCCGCCGTCGCTGGCCGAGACGATGTCCCGGGTGCCCGGGACCCACTCGAGGTCGTGGAAGAACCGGGCCGGGCCGCCGCCCCGCAGGTCGGGGTTCAGGTTGGTCCAGGTCTGGCCGTTGTCGATGCTGAAGAAGATGCGGTCCCGGCCGGCCACGTACACCGTCCCGTCCGGCCGGTCGGGGGCGATCGTCGGGTCGTACTCGATGGCGATGTCGTACCGCCCCTGCTGCTGTCCGGGCGGGCCGAACAGGTTCGGCGGGAGGGTCGTCACCGCGGTCCAGTTGCCGCCCCCGTCCAGGCTGTACTGGAAGTCGAGGAGTTGGTTCGGGCTGAACGGCTGGGTGACCACCGCCCAGATGACGGGCCGGGGGGGGATGAAGGGGTTGAATTCGATCGTCAGCCCGCCGGCAACCTTGATGTACCCGTTCCGCTGGCCCAGCGGGGTCTCCACCGTGCCGATCGGGAACTGGGCCTGGCCGCCCGGCCGGGTGTCGATCGCCCCGAGCGGGCCCATCGCCCACCGGGGGCGGTCATCCCGCGGGTTGTTGGTCTTGTACACCCCGTTGCGGACCGCCTGCTGGACCGGGAAAGACCCGGTGGTGATCGGCGGGACGAAGTGCTGCTGGTCGGACTCGCCGAGGGCCGCGTACAGCACCCCGCCCATCATGAACAGGTCGCTCCAGGACGCGTTGTCCTGGGGGAAGGTGACCCGGTAGTCGTCGTCCGGGCCGGGGGTGCCGGGCGGCCCGACCCCGTTCGGCTCGGCGTCGTACGGGGCCTGGCCGGGGACCCCGCCGGGCTGCTTCCGGGCGTCCGACACGTGCTCCACGTCGATCAGGTTGGCCCACTCGCCGCCGCTGCCGGGGTCGCCGCTGAACCGCCACACCCCGGGGGTCGGGGTGGCCACCGCGTCGTCCGGGCTGAGCGGGCTGACCACCGCCGCCCCGGCGATCGTCGACAGGGCGTTCAGGGCGGTCTGGACCGCGGCGTCGGTCGCCCCGAGCGGGATCGGGGCGGTCGTCTGCCCGCGGAACGTCAGGGTGAAGGTGCCGTTGTTCCCGAACACCTTGACCAACTGCTGCTCGTCGATCGGCGGGCGGGGCGGGGTGGGCGGGGACGGGCCGCCGATCCGGCCGTTCCGGACGGTCGAGGTGAAGACCTCCAGCCCGCCGGTGTCGTCGGCCGTCAGGAGCGGCTGGTCGGACGCCCCGAGCCCGCCGACGAACGTCACCCGGTACTGCCGGCCGGTCCGGAGGTTGGCCACCACGTCGGACCGGCTGCTGGTGGCCGCGTACACGATGTCCGGGTTGGTGGTGTCCACCAGCACCTTGCCGACCGCCTGCCCGGCGATCGGGTTGTCGTCCCCCGGGCCGTACAGGAGGGTCCAGGTGGCCCCGGCGTCGGTCGACTTGTACACCCCCGACCCGGCGAACGAGTCGAAGATGCCCTTGCGGCTGTCCGGCCCGTTCGACTCGCCGGTGGCGAAGTAGACGGTCTGCGGGCGGGTCGGGGAGATGGCGAACGACCCGCCGTACAGCAGGGCGTCGCCCGGGACCCCGGCCGGGTGGGCGTTCTGGTCGAACAGCGGCAGCCAGGTCCGGCCGCCGTCCTTCGTCTTGAACGCCCCGCCGCCGGCGGTGGCCACGTAGATGACGTTCGGGTCGGTCGGGTCGACGGCGGTGCCGGTGATCCGCCCGCTGGTCGGCAGGTTGAGCGGGGCGACCCCGTTGTTGGTCGGCCCGGGGCCGGTGCTGAACCACCGGGCCGGGATGTTCTGGGCGGCCGCCGGCCCGGTCCCGCGGACGGTCAGGGCCTCGCCCGAGACGGTCAGGCTGCCCTGGAGCTGGAGCTGGGCCCCGTCGGCCACCACCGTCCCGCCGTCGGTCCCGCCGAACGCCGTCCCGCTCATCGCGGTCAGCGTCCCCTCGTCGATGGTGGTCAGCCCGCGGTACGAGTTGTCCCCGCCGAGGAGGAGTTCGCCCGGCCCCCGCTTGGCCAGGTCGGACCCGGCCGGGTTGCCGGCGTCCTCGATCGGCCCGAGGAACGACACCCGGGTGTCGGCCCCGGCGTCCACCCGGTTGCCCCGGAGCAGCGACACCGGCCCCCGCCAGGCGTGGTCCCCGGCCAGGCCGACCACCGACGCGCTCCCGCCGCTGACCACCACTTCGGCCCCGCCGGCGGTGGTCGCCACCAGTTGCGGGACGCTCCGGGACGGGATCGACCCGAACACCACGGTGACGATGTGCCCGGCCCGGGTGGCCGTCACCGAACCGATGTCGGCGACGATGTTCGGCAGGGCGTTCAGGGCGGCGGCCACGTCGGCCCCGGACGCGGTGATCGGGAGCGGGGCGGTCGTCTGGCCGCGGTACGTCAGGGTGAACGTCCCGCCGGCCCCGGCGATGGCCAACTGCTGGCCCGGGTCATTCAGGACGAGCTGCTCGTTCCACACCTGGATGCCGGCCCGGACCCCGCCGTTGAGCGGGGGGACGGTCTCGGCGAACTCGACCACCGCCGCCGGGGCCACCGCGGTGACCGTCCGGGCGAACGTCTCCTGGGTCTCGTAGGTGCCGGACGACACCCGCCCGAGGGCCGTGTCGTGCTGGAGCCGGAGCGTCCCGGACACCACCGAGTTGTCGCCGTCGTAGGTCCCGTCGCCTTGCAGGCTCAGCCGCCCGGACCCGAACTTGATGACCCCGTCCGGGACGTTCGGGAGGGTGACGGTGAACGTCCAGAAGTCGGGGTTGAGGAACGGGGTCAGGTAGTCCCGGTCCGGCTTGTTCCCCTCGTTGACCACCAGCTCGACCTGGGTGGAGGAGCCCGGGCCGTAGGTCAGGGTGTAGCTGCCGGCCCCGACGTAGACGCCGGTGTCGGACCCGGGGATCAGCGCCCTGGGGCCCGGCTCCCGGGGCGGGTAGTAGGCGGTCAGCCGGTCCGGGAAGTCGAACGGGAACGGCGGGCCGAAGTCCCAGGTGACGGAGATCGTCCCCGAGGTGGTCCCGGTCTCGAAGACGAACCCCTGCTCCTCTTGGGTGCCGCCGTTCCACGTCCGGGTGACCGTGTTCGGGGCCGAGACGACCGACCCGGCGACGGACAGCTCGCTGAACGCCGACCCGGCGATCTGTTCGACCCCGACCCCGGCCATCCCCTTCAGGGCCATGTCCGCGGTCAGGGTGTTGTTCCCGGCCAGGTTGACCAGGGCCCCGCGGCCGCCAATCAGCGAATACGGGTGGGCCGGCCCGACCCCGGTCAGGGTGAGCGGCTCGTTGACCGTCAGCGCGTCGCCGGTCAGCGAGCGGAGGTGGAGGGCGGCCCCGTTCGACACCACCGTCCGGGGCTGGGCGGTCTGCCCGAGCCGGTCGACCCTCACCCCCAGGGCGGTGTCGTTCTGGGCCGTCACCCACCCCTCCTCGATCGAGGTCGGGCCGGTGTAGGTGTTCGCCCCGGGTAGGATCAGGTGGCCCTGGCCCCGCTTTTTGAACTCGACGTTGTCCCCGCCGGATATCACCCCGGAGACGGTCAGGCTGTAGTCGTTGACGAAGTAGCTGGCGTTCGGGGTCGGGTAGCCCGGCCGGGGGTCCGGCTCGGACCCGATCGAGGCGACGCTGAGCGCGGACGACCCGAGGGCGACCGGGGAGACCAGCTCGTTGATCCCGGTGACGTTCCGCAGGGCACCTACCCCGCGGAACCCGCGGCCGTATAGGGTCACCGGCTCGTCGACCCGCAGGCGGTGGGCGTCACGGGTGACCGAGTCGTCCCACAGGTCCCGGCCCTGGGCGTCGAACCGGGGCAGGCCCGGGTCCCCGGCCTCGACCCCGAACTCCAGGGTGGCCCGGTCGTCCACCACCGCCCCGGCCCGGCCGCCGTCCATCAGGGTGTAGGTGGACACCCCGGGCGGGGAGATGACCTGCATCTGGGGCACGTTCGTCCCGGCCAGGGCCCCGCCGAAGTGGATCACGAACCGGGTCCCGACCGGCCCGAACCCGGTCCCCCGCGGGTCGGCGAACAGCGGGGTGGCCCGGACCGACACCCGGCCGCCCGCCCCGCCGATGGTCGGGAGGGCGTTCAGGGCGATCTCGAGGTCGGCGGCGGAGATATTGGCCGGGAAGGTGACATCGAACGGGAACGTGAAGACCCGGAGGGTGACCGACCCGGTGAACGTCAGGACGTGCAGGGCCTGGACCTCGGCCCCGGTGGCCCCGCTCGTCCCGAGCGCGGCCGAGTCCCGGCCGGTGAGGGTCCCCTCGGCGACGTAGGTGGTGCCGGTGTAGGTGTTGCTGTTGGCCAGGACGACCCGCCCGAAGTCCACCTTGGTCAGGGTGTACGCCCCGTTCGGGGAGGACACCCGGCCGGTGATCGTCAGGTCGGTCCCGGCGGCCGCCCCGACCCACACGTCGGTCCCGTTCGGGGACGGGCTGCCGAGGACGACCGGCCCGGCCCAGGTGTTGTTGGCCTGGGTGTTCTGGAGGGCCCCGGGGTTCGGGAACCCGCGGTCGATCGGCCGGGCCAGCACGTCCACCGGCCGGGGGCCCGGGCCGTTGAGGGTCAGGGCCTCGTCGATCACGGTCAGCCCGAACCCGGTCGGGTCGGCCAGCCGGAGCTGGCCGGCCCCGGTCAGGGTCTTGTTCACCACCGTCCCGTTGGCCGGCGACCCGGCCACCCCGAGGGCCCGCGGGTGGCCGACGGTCAGCACCCCGTTGTTGACGAACGTCTGCCCGCGGTAGGTGTTCCCGGTCGCCCCGGCGGTGTTCAGCCGGACCTCCGCCACCCCCTCCTTGGACAGGTCGTGGCCGGCCCCGGCGTCGCTGATCTGGCCGGTGATGATGAGCACGTCGGCGGCCGCCCCGACGGCCGCGTTCGAGTCCAGGATGATCGGCCCGGCCCACAGGCTGTTGCCGGCCAGGTTGTTCAGGGCCCCGTCGTTGGCCGCCCCGGGGCCGTTGAGCCGGAGCGTCTCGTTGATCGCCCCGGACACGTTCAACAGCCCGAGGGTCGAGTTCGTCCCGACGGTGGTCGGGGCCGAGGTCGACCCGAGGGCGAACCGGTGGCCGATGACCAGCCGGCCGGAGTTGTCGTCCACCCGGACGGGGCCGGTGAACCCGCTGTTGTCGTTCCCCAGCACCAGCGTCCCGGTCCCGTCCTTGGTCAGGGTCGACCCGGTCGTCCCGCTCAGCCGGGCGGTGACCGTCAGGTCGGCCCCGGCGTTGACGCTGAACGTCTGGTCGATCCCGCCGGACGCCCCGAGGGTGGTGTTGATGTTCAGGACGTTCCCGGTGGCCCCGTCGTTGACCACCACCGCCCCGCTCCCGACCACCCCCGGGATGCCCAGGGTGAGCGGGTTGCCGGTCAGCCGGTAGTTGCTCCCGCCGTAGGTGATCGAGTTGAAGACGGCCCCGAGCAGGTCGTTCTGGGTGGTCAGCCGGGCCGCCCCGGCCGGGAACGCCAGGTCCTCGACCGCCGCCGGGTTCCCGGTCGGGGCGACCCCCAGCTCCCAGTTCTCCGGGGTGGCCCAGCGGTTGTCCGCCCCGAGCCCGGTCCAGGTGAAGGTGGCGGGGGTGTCACGGGCCTCGAGCTGCTCGAACGCGAAGGCGGGCCGGCGGCGGGCCGGGGAGGAGGCCGGACGGCCGGACGGCCGGCGGCGCCGGGCGAACTTCGACATGGACCTGCCCTCGGAGTCGAGGAGGGTGGGAATCTACGGCGAGTACGAGGAAGTATCCGGTAGCGTCGAGATTACCGGCCGGCCGCGGGGGGAACCATGAAACCCAGTCAGAGGGTTCCCGAAACCCCGCCCCGGCGACCGCGCTGGGCGGCACAATCGGCCCGTCCGGCCGCCGCCCGGGTCAATGCCCGGACCGTCCCCGCCCCCGTCTCGGCACCGGTACTCTTTCCTCAGACGAGCCAGCCGTCGGTCCGGATGGCGGGAAATTTCTCGCCCGCCGCCCGCCGCCGCCCGGCGTGGCACGGCGGACCGGCGGCCCCGCGCCAACCAATACACCTCGGCCGGCGGGTCATCGAGGGTTGTCAATCCCGCCCGACGGTGGGAAGGCGGCTGCTCAACGGGCCGGCGTGCGGTCGTACACAACCCGCCAGGCCGAACGGGGATGCGGGCCGTCCGGTTGGTAACGACTGGGAAGCCATCCGTCGCTGGCGTGAAGGTCCTGCAGGACGCGATCTTGCCGCACAAAACCCCCAGGTGCTACCGTCGGTCGAACGCCCCTTCGCTCCCGGATCCATCGGCCGTGGTCGTCCCATCCCGCCCGGCCGTCGGGGCGGGCCGCCCCCAGTAGGCGACCCACTCGGCCCAGCCGAACGGCCGCCACAGATCGTCCGGGGGGGCCGTCGGGTCGCGGTCCGGGTGACGAGGGGTTTCGCCGACCGCCTCGGCCGCGGCCAAGTCGAACAACCCCCGCACGGCGGCCAGAAACTCCTCCCGCTGGGGTGGGTCGATCCCGTCGAGCCAGCCGGGATCGTCGACCGCAGCCGCGATCCCGCCCGCCCGGTTCTCGAACGCCAGCCCGACCGGCTCGGACCCGAAGCCCGGGGCGGCGACCTCCACGACCAGCCGCTGACACCCGAGCCGCACCCCGCCGACCCGTAGGTCGGCCCCGGCCCACCCCGGCCGGGTCTGGAGCAGGCCGACCAGTTCCCGGTCGGCGAACCGTTCGACGGCCTCCCGGACGTGCTCCAGCTCGTGTCGGGTCCGGGCCGCCTTCCCGCCGTCGCCCTGCCGTGCGGCCTCCCGCAGCTTGCCGAACAGCTTCGGGACCGTCCCGGAGTGGAACCCCGGCCGCAGCAGCCCCCGGACCGTCTCCCCGTGCGACCCGATCACGGCCGGCCGGAGCTGCCCGGGGCGATTGGCCGCGTAGAGCCGCCAGTTGGCCATCAGCTCCCAGGCGATGAACCCGAACACCCCGGGGACGCAGCCGAGGACGAACACGGCCGTGGCCTCGGAGATGTTCAGCGCGTCGGCCAAGCTCGGGGCCATCGGCAGGATGACCTTGTGCGACACCGTCACCACCGGGAAGTGCTTGACCGGGTTGATCTGCGGCTCGATCAACAGGTAGAAGGCGAACCGGGCCAGGTACGCGACCGGGAACCAGACCAGCCCGAGGACGGCCTTCCCCAGGACCGACCGGCGGGAGTCGCCGGCCCGGTAGCGGAACCACTCGTCCACCGCATACAGCCGCTGCTCGACCCAGTCGGCCAGCCGGCCGAAGGCGTCGAGGACGGCCGCGACCAGGCCCGGTAGGAGGTTCACCCGGACGAGCCGCCAGGCGTCCGACAGCCGCTCGGCCAGGCGGTCCTGCAGCAACCGCCCCCAGCCGGTGTTCAGGGCGACGGTGGCGGCCGCGAAAACGGCCAAGCCCCACCGGGCGAGCCGGGTGGTAGACGCCCCCAAGAGCCACAGCCCGAGGACGAACGCGGCCGTGAGGAGGACCGGCCCGCCGAGCCACCGCCCGGCGAACCGGGCCGGCCGGCTGTACCACACCCGCCGGACCAGCGGCGACCGCCACACCGCCCGGGGGAAGTCCCAGGCCACGGCCCGGACCGCCCGCCCCAACACGTTCAGTCCCGCCAGGACTGCCCTTCGGAACGCCGGGACGTGGAACAGGAGGAGGAAGACGACGCCCAGGCCGACGACCGCCGGTCCCGTCACCAGCCCGAGCCCGTGGTGGTCGTCGGCATCGTGGGCGGACGAGGTGACGACACTCGTGGCCGCCTCCGCGGCCTCGCCCAGGTCGGGCTCCGGCCAGCCGTCCGGGTCGAACAGCCACGGCGGGTCGTCGGGGGGCGGCTCGGCGGCCACGGGCGGCGGGGGCGGGGCCGGCCGGGGGGCCAGCACCTTCCCGGCGAACGCCGCCACCTTCCCGCCGAGGTGGTAAAACTCCTCGACGGTCATCAGCAGGAGGAAGGCGGCCAGGAACGGGGCGATCAGGTAGAGGGTCAGGAACCGGCCGGCGGGGGTGCCGAAGGACACCGAGCTGGCCCGCTGGAGCCACCGCAGGTAGACCTCGCCCCGGCGGTGGACGCCGCCGAGGTCGTGGGCCAGCCGGGCGTCGGCCCGCAGGAGCGGGTCGCCGGCGAAGAACTCGCCCGGGCCGCCGAGGTCGGGCATCTTCAGCCGGTTCCGGGCTACGGCATCGCGGAGGTCGCCGAGCCGGAGGAAGCCCCGCTCGCAGGCCCGGTCGAGCAGTTCCGCGACCAACTTGTCCCGGGCGACTTCCTCGACCCGGTTGCCGGGCCGGAACCCGCTGCCGTCGAGGGCCGCGTCGACCACCGGCGCCAGCCGTTCCCGAACCCGATGCTCGTACCGGTGAATCTCGTCCTGGAACAGGTGGTCCAGTTCGTCGGACCGCGCCCCGGACCGGAGGAACTGGCGGTGGGCGGCCCGGAGCCGGACGAGCAGCCGCACCTCCCGGGCGTGGGGCAGCGGCCGGACGACCGGCCGGCGGCCGAGCGTCCGGACTGATTCGACCAGGTCGACGGCCGACACCTCGCCGGCCAGGTCGGCGGCGATCTTCTGGA
>JAIEQN010000804.1 GCA_019747685.1 Gemmataceae bacterium | reverse complement strand
CACGGCGAGGTCGTCCGCGGCCTCCGCCGCCGGCGGCCGGGGATCGACCTGGTCCGCTCCCGGGACGTGCTGCCCGAGGGCACGCCCGACCCCGAGGTCCTGGCCTGGGCGGCGGCCGAAGGCCGGGTCCTCATCACCAACGACCGGAACACCATGGTCGGGTTCGCCTACCGCCGGGCGGCGGCCGGGGAGCCGGTCCCCGGCCTGATCGCCACCACCAACGAGCAGGCCATCGGCCCGGCCATCGACGACATCTTGCTCATCGCCGACTACATGCCCGCGGACGAAATCCGGGACCAGGTCGTCGTCTACCTTCCGTTCCGTGGGTAGCGGCCGGCCTCACTTCCCCGCGTCGAGCCGGCCGCGGGCCTCCTGCCACCCGGCGGCCGCGGTCTCCCCGCCGGTCCGCCCCGGGTCCCGCCCCGGCCCGGCCCGTTCCCCGGTGTTAACACCCCGCGACAAAGTCGCGTGACGGGTGAGCGGGGGGCCGCGTATTCCCGGATTCCGTCCCGTCCCGCCGACCTCGCACCTCGGCGGCGGGTACTCTCCCGTTGACCCGGCCGGGTCCGACCCCGAACGAGGGGTTCGGTGGGACGCCCGGCCGGGCCGCCGTGCCACCGCGCCGTGGCGTTTCAGTCTAGATGGGGGAGAACCGATGAACGTGCTCCGGACAACCCGCTCGCTGTTGGCCGCCCTGTTGGCCGCCCTGGCGGCGCCCGCCGCCAACGCCGCCTACATCACGATCGACGACAGCGACCCGGACTCGATCACCATCACGGCCGGGGACTTCGAGGGCGGGTTCTTCGTCGACGGGGACCTGCTGACCATCGGGCTGGGCGACTCCGGGTCGATCACCCTGCCCGACGGCGGCTACCTCATCGCGGGCTCGTGGATCGACCTCGGCGAGGCCGGCGGCGACCGGGTCGACGTGTCCTTCGCCCTGTCGACCGACCCGACGGCCGTGACCAGCGGGGTCGAGTTCGGGGCGGGGTCCGACGGGTTCTTCGCCACCCTGACCGGGAGCTTCGGGGGCTTCACCGGCTTCCCGTACTTCTTCACCGCCGACCCGACCTTCCCGCAGGACGGGAGCACCGTGCCCTTCGGCGTGGCGTTCCTGAGCGGGTCGTTCACCTCCGAGGCGGCCGAGCCGGCGGCCGTCCCCGAGCCGGCCACGCTGGCCCTGGTGGCCGGGGTCGTGCCGTTCGCGGCCGCGGTCCGGCGGCGCCGCTCGGTGGCCTGATGGGTCGGGGCCGCGGGCGATGCCGCTGACAGCGGGTCGCCCGCGGCCCGGGGTTTGAGTCCGACGGCACCGGCCTCCCGGCCGGTGCCTCCGAAGCCGAAGTCCGACACCACCTCCGCAATCTCCTTTCATTGACGCCGCAAAGTTAAGTGGTAAAGTGTACAGTATTGCCTCGACCCTCCCGGCGGGGCGACGGCGAGCACGACCGGCACCGGTCATGCTCGGTCCGGGTGGGAAAGGCGGAAGCGGTAACGGGTTCGGACACGTCCCGGGGTTGAGCACGACAGGACGGGCGTGAAACGAGTCGGGTCCGGATGGCCGGAAAGCCTTCCCCGAACGGCGGTTCCGGCAGGGAGGTGGTTGCCGTGAAAAAAGAGGGGGGGAGGGGGGTCGTCCCGGCCCGAACGCCGCTTAGGGTTTGGCCGGAAGGAGTTCGGCGTTGGCGAAGATGACCTTCCACGGCCGGACGGTCCACCGGACGAACACCCCGGCGGCATGGAACGGGTCGGCCTTCAGCAGGGCTTCGGCCGCCTCCGGCGAGTCGGCCTCGTAGACGATCAGTGCCCCGTACCCGTCCTCGAACGGACCGGACGCGAAGAGCTGTCCCTTCTCCAGGAGGCTGGTCAGGTACGCCCGGTGGGCCGGCCGGGCGGCCTCGACCGTGGCCTTGTCCTGCAGGTACTCGATCACCGCGGCGTACTTCATCCGGTGCCCCCGGTGGCACAGGCCTCCCGGCCCGTGTTCCTCACCCGCACAGGCCGGGAGGCCTGTGCCACCGAACCCAGGAGGGGCCGTCACAGCCGGCCCTACCACTCCTCCGCCTCGACCGGCACCACCGCCACCCGCTCGGCCCGGAAGTACGCCCGGCTGAGGGCGGCGTGCAGCCCGAACAGCACGCCGGTGTAGAAGAGGTCGCCGGCCAGGGTGCCGCGGTAGAACGGGACGGCCGCCCGGTAGCAATCCGCCAGACCGGCCGCCGAATACCCGTAGGGCAGGGCCTGTTCGAGCCAGGAGACGAAGTTGCTGACCAGGAAGAACAGCAGGCTGGCCCCGAGGGCGGTGCCGGCGATCCGGGCCGGGGACTCGGTCCGGGTCAGGAACAGCCGCCCGGCCGCGAAGTACCCGGCGAAGTAGAGCCAGGCCAGCGGGTACGGCTCGAACCCGCGGACCAGGTAGACGCCGAGTTCCTTCACCCCGAGGGCCACGACCAGCACCAGGACCGCTTGCCGCAGCGGCAGCCGGGCGGCCGCGAACAGGGCGACCGCCCCGAGGGCGGTCAGGTTCTCGGGGCGGACCGAGTCGGGCAACAGGGCGGTCCACGCGGCCAGCACCCCCAGCCCGGCGAGGGCCAGGGTCATCGGCCGGCCCGGCCGGTCGTTGGTCGGCGGGTCCGCGGTCATCGGTCACGGCTCCGGGGTCGGGGGACGGACCGGGATTATGGTACGCCCGCCCCCGGGCCGCCGCAACCCGGGTACAATCACGCCGGAGACCCGCAGGAGCCGACCATGACGACCGACGACGACCGGATCGGCGTGCCGACGGTGGCGTCCCGCAACCGGGTGGTCACGCCCCCCGCCGCTCCCGACACCCGGGGGTTAACACCCCCGGCTCGCCAACCGGAGGAGCCGTTCGTCGAGCTGCGGGAGGGCGAGACCGAGCTGGGCCGGCCGCCGCAGGTGCCGGGCGGGCTGGCCCCGCTGTCGGACGCCGATCGGGCCGCCCTGCGGAAGCTGGAGGAGGAGCAGGCGGCCCGGGACCTGGCCGAGGCCGAGTTACTGCTGGCCACCGACCCGGCCGGGCTGGGCTGGTTCGGGTGGTTCGCCAGCCCGCTGGCCCTGGCCTTCCTGGTCGGGTCGGCCGGGCTGGCCGGGCTGTTCGTGTTCAACCAGGTCCTCTCCGTCCTCGGGGCGCTGGCCGCCCAGCCGGAGTGGGCGCGGTACGCCGGGTACGCCGGGCTGGCCCTGCTCGGCGGGTGCGTGCTGTACGCCTTCGTTCGGCTGGCCCTCCTGTACGCGACGCTGCGGCGGAACCGGCAGGTGCAGGTGCGGGGCCTGCGGGAACTGGCCGGCCGGACCCGGCTGCGGTGGCTGGCGACGGCCAAGACGGCCGAGGCGAAGGAGCAACTGGAAGGCTACCTGCGGGGCTACCCGCTCGACCGTGACAAGGACCGCAAGGCCCTGGAGCGGGCCGGGCTGACGGCCGAAGCCCAAGCCCGGCTGCGGCGGGTCCGGGACGAGCTGCTCGACCCGGCCCGGTTCGCCTCGTCGGACGAGTGGTTCGCCCGGTTCCGGGACGGCTTCCAGGCCGAACTCGATGCCGTGGCCGAGACCCGGCTGCGGTACTGGGCGAGCCGGGTCTGGGTCGTCACCGCCGTGGCCCCGAACGCGGTAGTCGATACCGGGGCGACGGTCTTCTACACCCTGTCGATGCTCACCGACCTGTGCCGGGTGTACAACCTCCGGGCCGGGCGGACCGGGACGGCGGTGCTCCTCGGCCGGGTGTTCTTCAACGCCTACTTGGCCGGCCAGGGGGCCGAGTGGGAGAAGCTGGTCGAGGACCAGTACGACCAACTGTTCCACGAGGCCCTGGGGGTGGTCGGGGTAGGCGTGGGGGCGAACCTGGCCGGGAAGGTGGTCGGCAAGGTGGGGGCCCGGGCGACGACCGGCTACCTGAACCGGGTGCTGGTGATCCGGCTCGGCCGGTACGCCGCCCGGCTGCTGCGGCCGGTGAGCCGGGACTGAGGACCACACGGGCCGGGGGGCCTGCGCCACCAGTGGCTTTGGTGGCGCAGGCCCCCCGGCCCGCGATATTCACAGGGGGTCCGACATGGCGGACGAATCGCTGCGGGTGTACTCCGAGGCCGAGGCGGCGGCGAAGCTGGCCGAGCTGGGCCTAACCGGGTGGTACGTCGAGGACGGCTGGGTCCGGCGGAAGTTCAACACCGACGGCTGGCCGCAGACGCTGATGGCGGTGAACGCGGTCGGCTACCTGTGCGAGGCCGCGTACCACCACGCCGACCTGCAGGTGACGTGGGGCAAGCTGTGGGTGAAGCTGAAGACCCACTCGGCCGGGGGGATCACGGACCAGGACTTCGAGCTGGCGAAGGCGATCGAGGCGGCGGTGCTGTGGCGGCCGGCCGGTGGCGCCCTGGGCACCGGCAACCCGGGCAAGTTCGTGTTCAGCAAGTAACCCCGGGGTGGTACACTGGCGACCGTTGCACCCGCGGAGGACGGCCCGTGAAGTACGTGACGGTGACGATCGACGCCGAGCTGAGGGCGAAGCTGGGCGGGCTGGAGGACAAGCTGACCCTCCGGGACGAGGCCGGCCAAGTCGTCGGCCACGTCGTCCCGCCGGGGCTGTACGAGGCGATGCTGGACGCATTCGCCGGACCGCCGATGACCCCCGAGCAGCGGGCGGCGATGTGGGAGGAGGTGCGGTCCGGGAAGGCCCTGACGACGGCCCAGGTGATCGCGCGCCTGACGACGGGCCGCCCGTTGGTCGGGGACGACCAATGACGTTTCGTATTATCTGGCTGCGGGCCGCCCTCACCCCGGTCGAGGAGGTCCGGCAGTCGCTGGTGGCGGCCGGGGAGGATGTCGTGCCGCTGGCCCAAGCCGTGGCCCGGATCGACCAGCTCCTGGCGCAGAACCCGCTCGGACAGGGCGAGTCCCGCGAGCCGGGTGAGCGGGTTCTGGTGGAGGACCCGCTGACGGTGTGGTACGAGGTCGACGAGGCCCAGCAGATCGTCGCGGTTACCACGTCCGTGTATCGGCCGGGGCGGGCCTAGCCCGGCAGCCCGGCCATCTCGTGCAGTTGCCCCGCGAACCGCTCGATCACCTCCCGCATGGCCAGCTTCTGCCGCCACCCGGCCGGGATGCCGGCCTCCCCATAATACACCCCGGCGATCTGGCCGTAGACGGCCCCGGTGCTGTCGGCGTCCTCGCCCAGGTTCACCACCTTCAACGCCCCGTCGCGGAAGTTGTCGGTGTGGTGGAACGCCCACAGGGCGGCTTCGAGCGTGTGGACGACGTACCCGCTGCCGCGGAGTTCGGGCGGCTGCTTGACCTTGAACGACCCGGCCGCGACCGCCGCCACCTTCGGGGCCAGCGGCTCCCGCTCCCACAGCCCCGGCACCGGGGTGAACCCCGGCGACAGGAGTTCGGCCTTCGGCCGGCCCTGGACCGCGCCGACGAGCAGCCCGGCGAAGTACCGGCAGGCGTCCACGCACTCGGCCGCCGCGTGGGTGGTCCGCGAGCTGTCGGCGGCCATGCGGATCGCCCGCTCGGGGTCGGCGGCGAACGCCAGCGGGGCCGGGGCCAGCCGCATCAGGCTGCCGTTCCCGGCGGCCGCCGGGTCGGTCGAGCCGGGGTACGGCTGGCGGGACCGCTCGAACCGGCCGAGCGCGCTCCGGGTGGTGATGCCGATGTGAAACACCGGCCCTTCACGCTGAAATGCCCATGCTGCCACCACCGGCAGTAGGTTTCGAGCTGGTGGACCGGGTCGAAGCCCTGCTTGGTCAGCAAGCTCTCGGCCAGGCAGAGGGCCATCGACGTGTCGTCGGTCCACCCGCCGGGCTTCAGGTTGAACGGCCCACCGCCGACCATATCCGTCAGCGGCTCGAACGTGCCGGGGTCCTCGAACTCCAGGGTGGTGCCGAGGGCGTCCCCGGCGGCCAGCCCGAGCAGGCACCCGCGGTAACGGTCGAGTGTGGTCACGGCAGCAGCTCCGCCACTGGGATGATGGCCAGTGGGGCGGCCAGCGGCGACACCACGTCGGCCGGCCCGAGGACCCGCTGGTCACGGTACGAGTGGCCGTTCGACGCAACCGGGGCCGGGTCGCGGAGGACGTGGACCTGTCGCTTCGGGAGGTCCACCACCCAATAGTCCGTGATGCCGGCCGCGGCGTACAACTCGGCCTTCTCGGTCAGGTCGCGGAATAGCGTCGTGTCGGACACCTCGACGACCAGCAGGGCCGTCGTCGGATGCTTGGTGGCGTAGTCCTCGATCGAACCCGTCACGACCGCGACATCCGGTTGGGGCTCGGTGTCGAGCCCGAGGTCGAGTTCCCCTTCGGGTCGGACATCGACCCCGGTCGGGAAGGCCCGTTCGAGGGCCTTGGTGGTCTTCCGGACCGCGGTCCGGTGGGGCGGGTTCGCCACGGTCCGGGCCTCCAGAATGACCCCATGGATGAGTTCGACCCGGGTGGTTCGGAAGAACCCGGCGTCGTTGAGGGCGTAGAGTTCCGGCCGGGTGAATCGGAACGGCCGGGGGCCGTCCGGGTGGCGCTCCATGACCGTGCCGGCGTCGAGGAACACGTCCCGGTCGCCGAACAGCCGCATCGCCCGCATCCGGGCGAACTCGTCGGCCGTCCACAGCCGGGGGGCCGGGTCGCGGCCCGGCGGCGGGGTCGGGGCCGGGCGGCGGGGCAGGTCGGCGGTGGCCATCGCGTCATCCTCCTGACCGCAGGGTAGCGTCACGACTTCCCCAGCACCAGATCGACGGCCCAGCAGCCGCGGACGTGGGCGGCCTGCGGGTCGCGGCAGTGGCCGAGGACCTGCTCGTCCTCGCACCCGGCGTCCTGGAGGGCGTCGGCCAGAATGGGCATCGCCGCGAAGTCCCGGCCGTCGTACATCCCCCGGGCCAGGGCCACGGCGGTACTCGTCCGCCACTCGGGGTCGAACGCCACCGCCGGCCCCGGGCCGACAATGTCGCGGTATAGGCCGTAGGTTCGGCGGCGAACGGTATCAGCCGGCATGCGGCCGACGGTTACGAGGCCGTCCATCACATGCCAGAGCGCGTGGGCGACCGCATTCTCGGTCGCCGCGACCTGTACGGCGAACAGAGTCAGCTCGTTCGCCGCGTGGGATTCGCGCACCGCGCCGCCGTCGGGTACACGCGCCCCGCCCGTGCCCGGCGGACGGAGGCCGTTCCGGGTCGTCTGGAGTGCCTGCCGCGCCCGTCGGAGCGCTGCCTTGCTCCTGCCGGTGTCCGCAAAGACCTCGACCGTCTCCAAAGCGGCGTGGGCAGACGGGTAATCGATCAAGTGGCCCATCAGCCGGCACCCGGCAACGGCCAGCAGCCGCTGCCGGCGGGGATTGAGGCGATACGCCGCGTCCAGGATGTCACGGTCGGTCGCTGCGAACCACTCCGCCTCGGTCATGGTCCGTCCTCCCGGCTGCCCTTCCGCCGGCCCGCCGCCGACTCTACCTTAACCCCATGACCTCCGCGACCGCCACCGCCGAGATTCCGCCGCCGCCCACCCATTACCGCGAGCCGCTCCACGTCGGGACGCTCCGGCTGGCCTCCCGGTTCACCCTCGCCCCGCTGGCCGGGTACACCAACCTGCCGTTCCGGCTGTCGGTCCGCGAGCAGGGCGGGGTCGGCCTCTGCACGACGGACCTCGTGAACGCCCGGGCCATCCTCGAAGAAATCCGCAAGACGATGGACCTGCTGGCCACCTGCCCGGAGGACCGGCCGCTGGCGGTGCAAATCTTCGGGTCGAAGGCCGACGAGATGGCCGGGGCCGCCCGCTGGTTGGTGGACCGCGGGCTGGCCGACGGCATCGACATCAACATGGGCTGCCCGGTCCGCAAGGTGGTCAAGACCGGCGGCGGGTCGTCGCTGCTGTGCGACACCACCGGGGCCACGGTCGAGCTGGTCCGCCGGGTGGTCGAGGCCGTCCCGGTGCCGGTGACGGTGAAGATGCGGCTCGGGTGGGACGACGACCAGCTCACCGCCCCGTACTTCGCCCGCCAGTTCGAGACGGTCGGGGCCGCGGCCGTCACCATCCACGGCCGGACCCGGGAGCAGGGGTTCGGCGGCCACGTCAACCACGACGGCATCCGCCGGGTGGTCGATGCCGTCCACCGCATCCCGGTGTTCGGCAACGGCGACGTGCGGGGGATCGCCGACGCCGCCCGGATGGTCGACGAGACCGGCTGTTCCGGCATCGCCATCGGCCGGGGGGCACTGGCCGACCCGTGGATTTTCCGGCAGCTCACCAACTGGGTGAACACCGGCGACCCGGGGCCGCGGGGGACGTATCAGGAGCGGATCGACTTCATGCGGCTCCACCTCCGCCGGCTGATCGACTGGCGGGGCGGGGAGAAGTACGGCTGCGTCCAGTTCCGGAAGGTGGCCACCTGGTACACGAAGGCCCTGCGGCTGCCGAAGAGGGTCCAGCAGCAGCTCGTCATGCTGGCCGACCTGCGGCAGTTCGAGGACCTGATCGCCCCGTTCGCGGCGGCCGGCCCGCCCCCGGGGTGGGGCGAGTGGGACGCCCAGCAGGCGGCCGTCCCGGTCCCGGCCGGGCCGATCGCGCATTGGTAGAAGTTTCGAGTTTCGAGTCTGAAGTTTCGAGTTGGACGAGCCGGCTCGTAAACTTGAAACTTCAAACTCGATACTCGAAACTCCCGGGTCCGCCATGCCCGAATCGATCGCCCACGACCAGTCCGCATTGCTGATCGAGCTGGGGCTGGCCGTCGCCGGGCTGGCCGTCCTGGCCCGGCTGGCCGGTTGGCTCGGGGTGCCGGCCATCCCGCTCTACCTGCTCGGCGGGCTGGCGTTCGGCAACGGCGGGGTGGCCCCGGTCACCTTCTCCCAGGAGTACGTCGAGACGGCCGGCGAACTCGGCGTCCTCCTGCTCCTGTTCACCCTCGGGCTGGAGTACACCGGCGCCGAACTCCGCCACCAGCTCGCGGCCGGGTTCCCGTCCGGGGTGATCGACCTGCTCCTGAACTTCACCCCGGGCGTGGCGGCCGGGCTGATCCTCGGCTGGGGGCCGGTCCCGGCGGTCCTCCTCGGCGGGGTGACGGCCATCTCGTCGTCCGGCATCGCCGCGAAGGTCATGGCCGACTTCGGCTGGGGCGCCCGCCCCGAGGCCAAGCCGGTCGTCACCGTCTTGGTCCTGGAAGACCTGGCAATGGCCGCCTTCCTGCCGCTGGCGGTGGTCCTGGCGGCCGGGGCGGCGGCCCAGCAGGCGGCGGCCTCGGTCGGGCTGGCCCTGGCCGTCGGGGCCGTCGTCCTGGTCGTCGCCCTCCGGTACGGCCCGGCCATCACCCGGCTGCTCGACCACCGGTCCGACGAGGCGTTCCTGCTCGGGGTGTTCGGGCTGATGGTGCTGGTGGCCGGGTTCGCCGAGCGGGCCGGTGTGTCGGCCGAGGTCGGGGCGTTCCTGGTCGGCATCGCCGTGTCCGGGGCGGTCGCCCACCGGGCCGGGGAGCTGGTCGCCCCGCTCCGGGAGCTGTTCGCCGCCTTCTACTTCCTGGCCTTCGGGCTGTCGGTCAACCCCCGGGACCTGCCGCCGGTGCTGCTCCCGGCCGCCCTGCTGGCGGTCGCCACCACGCTGACCAAGTTCGCGGCCGGGTGGTGGGCGGCCCGGCGGGCGGGGGTCGAGGGGGCCGGTCGGTGGCGGGCCGGGGCGGTGCTGGTCGCCCGGGGCGAGTTCTCGATCGTCATCGCCGGGCTGGGGGCGGCGGCCGAACCCCGGCTCGGGCCGCTGGCCGCCGCCTACGTCCTGATCCTGGCCGTCGCCGGCCCGGTCCTGGCCCGGCTGGCCGGCCGGCTACCGGACCCGCCCGCGGACGCTAAGATACCCACCGCACCACCCCCCGAGGCCACCCCATGACCCCGCTGCAATCGCTGGTCGCGTCCGGCACCAAGCTCTGGCTCGACTCGGTCGACCCCGACGAGATCGCCGTCAACCGGAAGAACGGGGCGACCGGGGCGACCTCCAACCCGATCATCATCAGCGACCTCATCAAGACCGGCCGGTTCGACAACGACCTCCGGGCCTTCCTCCAGGCCGGCCACGACGACACCGCCATCGCCTGGCAGATGACCGACAAGCTGGTCCGGGACGCCCAGAAGGTGTTCGAGCCGGTCAACCGGGAGACGCAGGGCGACGACGGCTGGGTCAGCTTCGAGCTGGACCCGCTGCTGGAGGACGTGGCCAGCAAGATGCCGGCGGCCGACCGGTCGAAGCACTACATCGAGCTGGGCAAGAAGTGGTCGGCCGGGCACACCAACCGGATGATCAAGGTCCCGGCCACCCCCGGCGGGCTGGGGGCGCTGGAGGAGCTGGTGGCGGCCGGGGTGTGCGTGAACGTCACCCTGATCTTCAGCGACCGGCAGTACGAGCTGGCCCGGGACGCGACCTACCGGGGCCTGATGCGGACGGCCAAGCCGGAGCGGCTGAAGACGGTCTACAGCATCTTCGTCAGCCGGCTGGACGTGTACACCGAGAAGCACGTCCCGGACCTGTCGCCGGCGGCGCAGGGGATGGTGGGGATCGTCAACGCCAAGCGGATCTGGGACCTGAACCGGAAGTTCTGGGCGGACAAGGGCCAGAAGCTGAAGCACGAGATGATCTTCGCCAGCACCGGGGTGAAGCGGAAGGAGGACGCCCCGTGGAAGTACGTGGAGGCGTTCGCCGGGAGCGACATCGAGACCAACCCGCCGGCGACGAACAAGGCGGTTCAGGAGAGCGGCCGGCTGTTCACCCGGAAGGTGGACGAGCTGCCCCCGCCGGAGGTGCTGTCGGAGATCGACAAGAAGGTGGACATCCAGAAGCTGGAGGAGACGCTGATGCAGGAGGGCCTGGCCAAGTTCGCCGACCCCCAGCACGCGCTCCTGAAGCTGATCGCCGACAAGCGGGCCGCCCTGAAGTAGCCCGCCGGCCGCGAGAGCCACGACCCGGGAACCGGCCCGCCGGAGACGCGGGCCGGGATCAGCAGCTCGGGCAGGTGTCGCCGACGAACGGCCTCGCTCGCCTGCCAGGGCTGTTTTGTGAGCTACGCGCCCCAGAAAGCCTACACGCGGTCCCACTCGGTTGTAACGCGCGGTTCAGCTTCTCAACTACTTGGCAACGTACAGTGCCGTTACCTTTGCGAATACGGCGCTCGACCGCCCGATCTGACCGGTAACGACGATCGAGTTGCCGCGGACCGTCACGCCAGTAAAGTTCCCGATGCCCGTCAGCCGCCCCGGCTGGGAATCCAGTTCCATCCATGCGCCGATCAAGACTCTGGCCTCGTCAATTGAAGCGACGACAGTGGGTTCAAGTGTGCCGTTAGCTGGGAACTTGATAACCTTCACATTGCCGACAGGATGCGCGTCGTTATTATCCGCCCCCTGAAGTGTTACGTTTGTCGAGAAGAATCGCAGCTTGGACACATCAACTTTGTTGGATAGTTGCTCTTCCAGCCGCTTCGTGGTTGCCTCTAGTTGTCCGCTATACTTTTCCAGTTTGTCCGCCAACTCTGGAGACGCGGTGCGGATTACTGTTGTCAACATTTTCATCTGGTCTTGCAACTGACGGGCTTGAGCGATGGTCTCTCGTGCGTCCCGCTGGGCGTCGGCTGAGGCCTCCGCGGCACTCCGCCTGGCGGCGCCGATCTCCGCTGTGGCTGTTCCTTCCGCTTTAGCTGCCGATGCCAGGATTGCGTTTATCTGAGCTTGGACCTTTTCGGCGGTCGTCGCGCTACTGGCGGCCTGCTTGTCCACACGCTCAGCAAGCTTGTCGAACTCCACCTCCAGCTTTTTGAACTCCGCCTTTTTCTTTTCCAACTCGGACTCCACGGCCTTTCTCGCGGACTCGTTGGCCTCCGACTTGATCGCCGAGAAAATCGTTACGCCGATCATACCCATGACAGCTAGGGCGACCGCTCCGAAGCCGGCGGCCAGGACTCGCATGTACCCCTGGATCAGCAGCTTAGTCCTCGGGCTAAGCTGCCGATCTCCTTGTTGCTTAACCGTAGTAGCCTCTACGTCCGGGCTTGGTTGCTGCTGGCCTCTTTGATTCTCAGTCATAATCGACTCTACGTCCGATCCTAATTTAGTCTGTGAACCGGCCCGTAACCTAAGCCCACTAGCGCGAGCCCTGCGGGGACGGTGCCCGGACGTCCGATTCCACCCGCGATTATCCCGACGCCCGACCGGCCGTCAACAACTTTCCGGAATTTTTTCGCGCTGGGCCGATGGTGCCGACTCGGGCCGGCGGGCCAAGCCCGGCTCGGCCGCCCCGGCCGCCGGCCGCCGGCTAAAATGCCCGCCGACCGCCTCTGGCCTACACCACAAGAGCCCACCCGACGACGGGAGGTCGCGGCCGGTGTCCAAGCCGTTCGACGCCACCCTGAACGCCCTCATCGACGCCCGCCTGGCCGACTGGGTGGCGTTCCTCGCCCCCAAGGTCGGGCTGGCCCCCGGCCCGGCCGAGGTCCTCGACACCGACCTGTCCGTCACCGCCCAGGCCGACAAGGCGTTCCGGCTGGCCGGCCCGCCGGCCGCCGTCCTCCACCTCGAGCTCGAGGCCAACCCCCGCCGCGGCATCCCGGCCGACCTGCTCCGGTACAACGTCCTCCTCGGCCACGGCCACGACCTGCCGGTGTACACCGTCATCGTCCTGCTCCGGCCGAAGGCCGAGGCGTCCGACCTGACCGGCCTGTATCGCCGGCCGAAGCTCCACTTCGAGTACGAGGTGGTGCGGCTGTGGCGGGAGTCGGTGGACGGGCTGCTGGCCGGCGGCCCGGCGATGGCCCCGCTCGCCCTGCTCACCGACGAGGCGGCGGCCGACATCCCGGCGGCGGTCGGCCGGCTCGCCACGAGGTTGAGGCAGCCGGGCGTCGACGCTAAACTGGTCGGTGAGGTGCTCACCTCGACCTACTTCCTGTCCGGCCTCCGGCACGACCCGAACCGAATCCGGGAGCTGATCATGCGAACGATGGGCATCCTGGAGGAGTCGACCACCTACCAGGAGGTGATCGGCATCGGGGCTGTTCGCGGGGCCCGCCGGCTGCTCCTGGTGATGGGCCAGAAGAAGTTCGGCCCGGCCCCCGAGGGGGTCGCCGCCGCCCTCGACGGGATCGCCGACCCGGACCGGCTGGAGCGGATGGCCGAGCGGATTCTCGACGCCGCCGGCTGGGACGACCTGCTCGCCACCCCCTGACCCGGCTACACGGCGTCCGGGTCGACGCCCAACTCCCGCAGCCTGGCCGCCAGCTTGTCGGCCCGGACCCGCTCGGCCTCGGCCCGCTCCCGCTCGGCGTCGGCGTACTCGGTCGGCCGCACGAGCGGCCGGCCGTCCCGCCCGTAGGCGGCCAGCTCGCCCTTCACCACCTCGAACCGGAGTCCCGTCCGGGGGCTGGTCCACCCGCCCGGGCGGGCCGCCGGCACCAGCTTGCCCCCGTCCCGCCGCCACGCCTCGACGTGGGCCGGGAACTCCGGGTAGACGACGTAATACTCCTCCGCCCCGTACTTCTGGTAGAAGCGGAACCGCCTGTTCATCTGCTGCAGCCGGTTGTGCGGCGACCAGACCTCGAACACCACCTGCGGGAACACCCCGCCCTCCTCCCACACCTTGTAGCTCCCCCGCTGCCCCTTCGGCCGGCCGAAGGCGACGTACACGTCCGGGGCCTGCCGCAGCTTGTTGTTCCCCTCCACCGGGTAGATCAGGTGGTCGCCGGCCACGAACACGTCCGGGTCGGCCCGGTACTGGATGTCCAGACCCCACTTCAGGATGGCGATCCAGTCGAACTGGACGGTGTTGTCGGCCATCGGCTCGCCGTCCGAGTCGGGGTAGTGGACCTGTGGTTTGGGAACAGTGATCGCGGACACGGCACGTCCCTCCGGGCATCCCCGAGTATGACACCGCCGGCCGGCCGGCGGAAGCCCGGCCGTGGCGACAGCACCGCGGACGGCCCGAAAAATCCGCGCCGATTCGGTTGACAGCGGCCGGAGTCGATTGTACTGTACATATGGTTAATTCCGCCCGCGGCGCGGGCAACCGCCGGCCGAGGCCATCGGGCCGGAGCGTGACCGGGTACGGGATCGCTCGGCCCGGGACGCAAGCAGTGAACGGGCGTCGGGTTCGGCCGAAATCGGCGGCCGAGCATGACCGGTCCCCGACCGCCAAACCGCGGCCAACGCCTGGGAATTCCAGGGTTTCGCGAATCGGGCCAAAAATGGGGGGGGAGGGGGATGGGGATGGCATCATCGGACCACCGGAACTGCCGGGGAAAGGCGTGGTCGGGCAGGCGGACCCGTCCCCTTATGTGGAGCCGACCCGGGCGGCCGGGACGGCGCAGAGGTGTTGCACCGGGTCCGGGCGGCGGGGCATCAAGAGCTTCGCCGCCAGGGCCGTCCACCCGGTCTGGTGGGCCGCCCCCAGGCCCGCACCCGTGTCCCCGTGGAAGTACTCGTGGAACAAGAGGTGGTCCCGGAAGTGCGGGTCGGACTGGGCCACCTCGTCCGTCCCGTGCGCCGGCCGGCGGCCGTCCTCGCCGCGTAAGAACAAGCCGCACACCCGGGCCGACAGGTCGTCGGCGATCTCCTCCAGGCTCAGCTTGTTGCCCGACCCGGTCGGGTGTTCGACCCGGAAGTCCGGGCCGTAGTAGTGGTGGAACTTCTGGAGGCTCTCGATCAACAGGTAGTTCACCGGCAGCCAGACCGGCCCCCGCCAGTTCGAGTTCCCCCCGAACAGCCACGTGTCCGACTCCCCCGGCGTGTACCGGACCGTCAGGTCCACCCCGTTGGCCGCGAACACATAGGGGTGGTCCCCGTGGGCCTTCGACAGCGACCGCACCCCGTGCGGCGACAGGAACTCGGCCTCGTCCAGCATCCGCCGCAGGACCAGCTTCATCCGGTGGCCGCGGAGCAGCGACAGCAGCCGCCGCTCGCCGAGGCCCGGCTCGGTCCACCGGGACACCAGGGCCGCCAGGTCCGGCCGGGCGTTGAGCAGCCACTCCATCCGCCGGGTGAACCCCGGCACCCGGGCCAGCAGGTCGGGTTCCAGCGTCTCGACGGCACACAGCGGGATCAGCCCGACCAGCGACCGCAGCCGCAGGGTTTCCGTCCGCCCGTCCGGCAGGACGAGCTGGTCGTAGTAGAATCCGTCGGCCTCGTCCCACAGGCCCCGGCCCTTGCCGCAGAAGTCGGCCATCGCCTCGGCGATGTGCAGGAAGTGCTCGAAGAACTTCGACGCCAGGTCTTCGTACACCCGGTTGTGCAGGGCCAGCTCCAGGGCGATGCGGAGCATGTGCAGGGCGTAGGCCGCCATCCAGGCGGTGCCGTCGGACTGGTTGATGTACCCGCCGGTCGGCAGGGGCTTCGACCGGTCGAACACGCCGATGTTGTCGAGGCCCAGGAACCCGCCCTGGAAGACGTTCCGGCCCTCCGCGTCCTTCCGGTTCACCCACCAGGTGAAGTTCAGCGTCAGCTTGTGGAAGACCCGCTCCAGGAAGGCGAGGTCGCCGACCCCGCCCGACCGTTTGCGGTCGATCTGGAACACCCGCCAGGCGGCCCAGGCGTGGACCGGCGGGTTCACGTCCGAGAAATTCCACTCGTAGGCCGGGAGCTGGCCGTTCGGGTGCATGTACCACTCGCGGGTGAGCTGCACGAGCTGCGACTTGGCGAACTCCGGGTCGACGAGGGCGAATGGGACCATGTGGAAGGCCAGGTCCCAGGCGGCGTACCACGGGTACTCCCACTTGTCCGGCATCGAGACCACCTCGGCGTTGACGAGGTGGGGCCAGTCGCCGTTGCGGATGAGGTCGCGGCCGGGCGGCGGGGGCGGCTGGGCCGGGTCGCCCTCGGACCAGAGCCGCACGTCGTAGCCGTAGTACTGCTTGGTCCACAGGAGGCCGGCGAACGCCTGCCGCTGGACGGCCCGGGCGTCGGCGTCGGTCATGCCCTTCTGGAGGTCGGCGTAGAACTCGTCGGCCTCGGCGAGGCGGGCGGCGAAGACCGCGTCGAAGTCGGCGAATGGTTCGGCCGGGGCGTCGGCGTCGAGCGACAGCCGGCCGCGGACCGTCACCGAGCCGCCGGCCGGGACGGACAGCCGATACCACCCGGCCGCCTTCGTGCCGGTCCGGGCCGGGTTCACTGCCGACGCCTTGCCGTTGACGATCCGCTCGTGGAAGCCGTCCTTGAAGTATCCGGCGGTGGGGACGCCGAAGAGCTTCGGGGCGTTGGTGTCGTTGTCGCAGAACAGCAGTTCCGGGGTGCCGTCGAGGGCCAGCCGGAAGTCGAGCCAGATCGGGTGATCGCAGCGGACGCTCGCCGGACCGACGGCCGAGACGACCGGCCGGTGGGCCGCGTCGACCCACGACCAGGTGTTGCGATACCAGGCTTGCAGGAGGACGTGGAGGTCGGCCGGGGCCGGGCCGCGGTTGTGGGCCGTCACCCGCCACAGCACGTCCATCGGCGACGCCTTGGCGTACTCGACGACCACGTCGAAGTACCGGCCGCCGGCGAACACCCCGGTGTCGGCCAGCTCGTACTCCGGTTCGAGCCGGGTCCGGCGGCGGTTCTCGTCGAGCAGCCGGTGGTACGGGAACGGCCCCTGCGGGTACTTGTAGAGGAACTTCAGGTAGGAATGCGTCGGCGTGCTGTCGAGGTGGTGGTAGACCTCTTTGACGTCCTCGCCGTGGTTCCCCTCGGCGTTGGTCAGCCCGAACGGCCGCTCCTTCAGGAACGGGTCGCGGCCGTTCCACAGGGCCACCCCGAGGCACAGCCGCTGGCGGTCGTCGCAGATGCCGCCCAGGCCGTCCTCGCCCCACCGGTAGGCCCGGCTGCGGGCGTGGTCGTGGGGGAAGTACTCCCAGGCGTCCCCGGAGGGGCTGTAGTCCTCGCGGACGGTGCCCCACTGGCGGTCGGCCAGGTACGGCCCCCACTTCCGCCACCAGGCCCGGCCGGCGTCGGCCTCGGCCAGCCTCTGTTGCTCGGCGTTCATCGGCCACCGTGGGCGCGGGTCAGTGGCCGCCCCGGCGCTCCTCGGCGGCCTCACGCTTTTCTAGCACGGCCTTACGAACTGGCCGGAGGGAGAACACGTCCGGGACGTGCGGCCCGTCGGTCCGGTAGTTCCGGGCCACGACCGCGCCGGCCCCGGGGTCCTGGGACGGGGCCAGGAAGACCCGCCCGGGCCGGACCTTGAACCCGGCGAAGTCCCACCCGAAGGTGCCGTCCAGCCGTGGGCCGGTCGCCGCGAAGGGGCCTTTGGCCAGCACCCGGTTGCCGTGCAGGCTGCCGCCGCCGACGTACCCGCCGGCCTCGTAGCGAGAGACGCCGGGGATGGCCCACCGGGCGACGGTCTGCGGGTAGCCGGCCCGGGCCATCGCGTCCGCGGGCGGGTGCTTCGGGAGCGGCGCCCGCTCGACGAACCGCTCCTGGGCCGACGCTTGCGACGCGATCAGCCCGGTGATAACCGCCGCCAAGCCGAGTCGCATGGATAACCCCCCGCCTCATCACAGCACAGGCCGGGAGGCCTGTGCCACTAAAGCATAGGCTCCGGTGGCACAGGCTCCCGGCCTGTGCTGTTATCGGCGGCGTCACCCCTCCGGGTTGCGGTTGAACTTCTGGTACGGCAGGCGGACGCCGCGGACGAACACCTGGTCGGCCCGGAGGATGTAGCTGGGCACGTCGAACCCGGCCTGCCCGGCCACCGTGGCCACGTCGTCCTGGTCCACCCCGTCCCCGCTCACCCCGAACCCGCCGGCCAGCACCGCCAGCCCGCCGGCCGCCTGGGCCCGGTAGACCGGGGCGCTGCCGGGGAAAAAGACGACCCCGTTCTGGTTAGCCACGTCCCCGACCTGGTGGAAGTTCGTCCCCGGGTTGAAGGCGTCGAACCCGACCGCACTCTGATACGCCGACGCCGGCAGCCGCGGGCCGACCTGCAAGCCCGTCGTCCGGCTCGTTCCCGGGTCGTCGTTGAGCTGGGAGAACGGCCCCGGCGGCGACCCGTCGATCCCCTCCGGGAACCGGGGCAGCCCGGCGTACCGGAACGTCCGGTTGGTGAACGCCACCCCGGCCGGGACGCCCGGAATCTGGTCGACCGGCTGCAACTGGGCCGGGTCGGCGTAGTACGCCACGTTCCGGGCCTTGGCCACCGCCACGTCGATCGAGAAGACCGTCGCGTCCGGCTCGCGGTACAGGCCGACGATGTTCCCCTGCCGGTCGGCCACGGCGAACACGAACCGGGCCCGGGTCCCCGGCGGCAGCCGGATGGCCGCCCGGGTCAGGTTCGACTGGGCGATCCCCTGGGTGACGATCCGCTCGACATCGGCCCGGGTGAGCCCGTCCCCGTCGTGCGGCACGACCAGCCACCCGTCCGGCACCGGCCGGCCCGGCAGGACCGTCGCCCCGCCGGGCGTGACCGGCAGGTTTTGGCCCTCGTTCGGGTCGCCCCGGCCGACCCCGGCGCCGACCGTCTGGAGTACCACCCCGCCGTCCTTCCCGCCTGGGCCGAAGATGTCCAGGGTGATGCCGACCAGGTCGATCCGGCCGGTCGGCAGCCGGATCCCGGCCGGCAGCGGCACCCCGTTGATCTCGTTGACCGGGAACGGGTCAATGCCCCGGGTCAGGCTCAGCCCGGTCCCGCCGACCGCCGCGTAGGCGATCCACTCGGCCTCCAGCGTCCGGTCCGGCTTGGTCGGGTCGTGGAGGAAGCTGAGGGACGAGTTCTCGGCGGTGGCGAACCCGGTCTCGCCCGGGAAGAAGACGCCGATCCCGCCGACCACCTCGCCGTTCTTGACGACCGGGATGCCGCCGGGCAGGGTGGCGACCCCCCGCGACTGGGCGTTCGGCAGCTTGCCCGAGACGACCCCGTAGGAGTCCGGGGCGACCAGCCCCTTCCCGGCCGGGACGAACGCCGGGTCGAGGTTGAACCGCTGCCGGAGCGGGATGTCGTCGGCCGTCCCGCGGACGTGGTCGGCCCCCGGGTGGACCGACCCGTCGCGGTTGGTGTGTTCGATCTGAAACAGGTCCACCTGCGGGGTCAGGGCGATCCCCGGCGGGAAGTGACCGGCGATGTTGACCGGGGCGACGAACCCCGGCCCGCGGAGGGTCGAGTTCGGGTCCGGGACGTTCGGGTTCGACTCCACCTCCCGCTGAGTGATGGTGGACTGGCTGATGAACTGGACGGTCCGGGAGGTGAGCGGGGCCTGGTCGTTGCCGAAGAACGCCCCGGTCCGGGCCAGTGAGACGGCCCCGTCCACCGCGAACACCAGGGCCTCGTTGCTGCCGGTGATCGTCGGCGAAACACCGCTTTCCACCCGGACACCGAGGATGGTGCCGTTCCGGTCGGTGATGGCGATGATGGCGTCGGTGCTGGCCGACGCGGCGGCGGCCCGGCGGAGCAGCGTCTGTACATCCTCGGTGGTCAGCGTCTGGGTGACGGCCGGGGCCGCCGAGATCTCGGCCAGGATGGTGTCGCCGCCGTCCGGGATGACGATGTCGCCCTCCCGGACGTTGAACAGCCGGTCACGGCCGGGGCCGCCGTCGAAGGCGTTGGACCCGCCCCCGCCGAACAGGGCGTCGCCGCCCGGCCCGCCGACCAGGACGGCGTCCCCGCCGCCGGCGGCCAGCTTGTCCGGGCCGCCGTCCCCCACGAGCATCACCGGCCGGGTCACGTCCCGGGTCACCTTGACCACGTCCCGGCCGCCACCGGCGTCCACGGTCACCGTCCGCACCGCGGCCGGGTCGAACCGGCCGACCTCGGCGGTGCCGTCGAGGACGACCAGCCGGCCGGCGTCGAGGTAGACGGTGAGGCGGTCGTCGGCCGGGGTGCCGAGGACGGAGAGGACGCCGCCGGCGTCGAGGGTCGCGGTGGCCGGGGTGTCGCGGTGTTCGAGGTGTTCGCAGCCGAGCAGCGGGGTCGGCACGGGCATGCGGCGGCCCTCCCTGGCCCATCGGCGAGCGGGCCGGCGATCCGGCCCGTCCGGCGTTATCGGCACGGTCGGGCCGCCGACTTGGGGAAACCGGGGATTTCGGCTGAAGTCGACCACGCTTGCCCGACCGGTACGACCGGCATTCTCCTCATTCCCTGTACGGTCGCGGGCCGATGATGGGGATGATGCCACGCACCGGCGGGGAGTCGGGATGACACGTCGTCACCGCGTCTCCGCTGTCGTCGCCGGGCTACTCGTGGCGGCCGCGGTCGCGGCCGGCCAGGACCCGCCGGCCCGCGACCCGCTCGACCGGCCGCTCGACCCCGAGCCGCCGGCGCGGGCCGAACCCGAGCCGGTCAAGCCGGCGTCGGTGGCCGACTTCGTCTACCCGCCGACCCCCGGGTTCGCCGGCCCGAGCGGGGTCCTCCCGCGGTCCGGGTCGAACGCCGAGTACGACACCGTCGAGGACCGCTGGCGGATCGGGCTGCCGGGGTGGGACCGGTACGGCCTCGGCCACCCGCGGGTGTTCGACTACCCGTACCAGCTCGGCCGGTGGTTCGACCCGTACCGGCTGAACGTCCTGAAGGGCGACTACCCGATCCTCGGCCAGCACACCTTCCTGAACGTCAGCGGGGCGGCCGCCTACCTGAACGTCGGCCGGGCCATCCCGACCGCCACCACCCCGTTCGAGAGCACCGCCCGGCCGTTCACCACCGACTTCTTCGGGCGGCCCGGGCAGTACCTGCACAACGAGCTGTACACGGTCTCCTTCGACCTGTTCCACGGCGACGCGGCGTTCAAGCCGGCCGACTGGCGGGTCAAGCTGGCCCCGGCGTTCAACGTCAACGCCCTGAGCGTGCAAGAGTTGGCGGTGGTCAGCCCGGACGTGCGGGACGGGACGATCCGCAACCGCACCTGGGGGACGCTGCAGGAGTGGTTCGCCGAGTACAAGCTGGCCGACCTCAGCCCCGAGTACGACTTCGTGTCGGTGCGGGCCGGCTCGCAGCCGTTCGTCAGCGACTTCCGCGGGTTCATCTTCGCCGACGTGAACCGCGGCGTCCGGCTGTTCGGCAACTACGACGGCAACCGGACGCAATACAACCTGGCCTACTTCCGCCAGCAGGAGAAAGACACCAACAGCGGCCTCAACACCTTCGAGGACCGGAATCAAAACATTGCGATCGCCAACGTCTACCGGCAGGACTTCATTTTCCCGGGTTACACCGCCCAGGCCAGCTTCCATTACAACAACGACGGGCCGGACGTGCTGTACGACAAGAACGGGTTCCTGGTCCGGCCGGACCCGGTCGGGGTGTTCCAGCCCCACCGGGTCGAGGCCTACTACCTGGGCCTGGCCGGGGACGGGCACATCGGCCGGTACAACGTCTCCCACGCCCTGTACTGGGCCCTCGGGCGGGACAGCCGCAACCCGCTGGCCGGGACCCCCCAGTCGATCTCGGCCCAGTTAGCGGCGGTGGAGTTGTCCTACGACCGGGACTGGGCACGCTTCCGGGTGTCCGGGATGTGGCAGTCGGGCGACGGGAACGTGAACAACGGCCGGGCCACCGGGTTCGACGGCATCCTGGACAACACCAACTTCGGCGGCGAGTTCTCGTACTGGCGGACCAACCGCATCCCGCTCTTCGGGGTCGGGCTGACCAACGACCAGAGCCAGTACGTCGACCTCCGGTCGAGCCGCATCCAGGGCCAGAGCAACTTCGTCAACCCCGGGCTGTGGCTGATTAACATGGGCGTCGACTTCGACATCACGCCCCGGTTCCGGGTGGTGAACAACGCCAACTACCTGTTCTTCGACAAGACCAACGTGTTAGAAACGTTCGTGTACCAGGGAAATATCGGCCGGGACATCGGGCTGGACCTGAGTACCGGGTTCGAGTGGCGGCCGCGGCTGAACAACCAGGCGGTCATCCTGGGCGGGGTGTCGGGGCTGCTGCCCGGGGGCGGGTTCCGGCAATTGTACAACCGGTTCGGGAGTACCGTCAGCCCGCTCGGGTCGGTGTTCCTCGAAGTCGTGCTGGCGTTCTGACCGCGGCCGGTCGTGCGACCCGGTCATGCCCGGTCATGCACGGTGGCGGGGACGGATGCGGTAAGTGGTTGCGGCATGGTGGCCTCCGTCCGATCGGCTTCCGAAGGGAGGGGATGAACCCCCCTCCCCCCTTGTTTTTGTCATCTGGCGTAACCCGCGATTCGATTTCGACTTGGTGCGATTTCAGCAGGACTACCCGGTCATGCTCGGCCCCGGATTCGGCCCGTACCCGTTGCGGGTCGGTCGGTTCGGTCGCGGTCGCGGCAGTACCGTACCCTGTCATGCTCCGCAACCGGCCAGTGCGACAGCCAGCCGTCAGCCGGAGTTAATACTATACGCTTGTTCTCTACACTCCGGTCGGCGGAAGTCAAGCGGATTCGGGGGAATTTTTCGGGCCGGCCTGGCGCAACCTCATCTGGCTACGAGTCGCATTCCCGACGGTAGGTCACCGACCTCGCGGACGGCCGTTATCGGCGGGCCTCACGGGGCTCCGGGGCAAGCCGCGGGTCGAGCGCCCGGGCCAGCTCCTCCCGCAGCCACTTCGCCTCGACCCGGTCGAGCCAGTCGCCGTCGGCGTGGGCGAATGGGTTCGCCGGCGACGGGGCCGCCTTGGCGGTCAGGTCGTCGGCCTCCCGGAGCCGGGCGGCCGCCGTATCGCCGTCGCCGAGCCGGGCGGCGGCCAGCCCGAGTATCAGGTGGTCGATGGGGGCCTTCGGCC